>JAFGPS010000167.1 GCA_016936075.1 Sedimentisphaerales bacterium
ATAGAAGGAGCCAAAGTTATTTCTGGCACAAGAGATGGTATCCAGTCACAATCAGGATGGGGAAAGCCGGTTTATAGTGATAAAAATGGTCGATTTAGTCTTCGGAATCTTGCCGATGGACAAGTATTTTTTCATTCATCCAAAAAAGGGTATAAATCGAGAGATACATGGGCTTCAACCGATACGACTGATATTGAAATTGTATTAGAGCCTTTATCCGATACAAGCATTTGTGAGATTCATGTTGTAGATGATGAATATAAGCCAATGCTGAATGCACCTGTAAAATTAGATTTTATAGGATCTGATAAATTATTACTATCCAAAACTGCGACAACTAATGCAGAAGGTAAAGTCAAATTCGAGATTAAAGACTACGGCGATGACGTTGACGCATTTGGCATAGTCAGTTGTGATATGGATGGCTATGACTATGCTTATAACAGTATCGTTGATAATCGTAATGCACAGGTAAAGATTGTTCTGCATAAAGCTGATGAGAACTGGTCAGGCAAAATTGTGGATTCAAAGCAAAAACCTGTTGCAGGAGCAAAAATATATTTAGAAAGTATGTGCCAGAGAGTAAAGACGCCGCAAAGAAAAGAGATACAGTCTTTAGATCAATCATTTTTCTCGGATACATCCGAAGCAACTTTAATTACTCAAACAGATACGAATGGTGAATTTACACTTGGGAGATTTAATAAGAAGGATTTCGTTAAAATTACAGTTAAAGCGCCAGGTTTTAAAACCCAGGAAATTGACTTTTCACCTGAAGATAATACCGCAACTTTTAAAACTTCGTCTCAGTATAAAACTGTTAAAGAATTTGTGTTCCAGCTTTCTCCGGGAGTTGCTATTGTAAAAGGATTACTTATTGAAGAATCTTCGGAGAAACCTGTTGCAAATGCAAATATCGAGCTTCGAGATGAAAACTATAAAGAGCATAATATAACAACGGATGAAGATGGAAATTTTTCAATCGAAGATTTAGAACCGGGAGAGTATGTATCAGTTATGAGAGCGGCTGGAAACTCCAATTATGACAATTATGTTTGCGTTCCTGATACCTTTATTGCAGAACCCGAAAAAACAGTACAAGTAACATTTAAAATCAGGGAAGGTATTCCCGTAAAGGGAACACTGGTAGAATCTCAAACACAGCAAAGACCTTCGGAAGAACGGGTATATCTTGATGCCCGTTTGAAATCAGGCCATACAATCTCTTCCTGCGCGATTGAAAAAGACGGCAGTTGGCAAATGCTGCTTCCGCCAGGCGATTATGAATTTTACTATTCGATATTTTTAAAGGAAATTTCAAGGTTTATCGAAAGCGAAAAATCTCTCTCCCTGAAAATAGAAAAGGAGCAGAGGTATAGTAATATGGTACTTACAATTAATGATCATAGTACACTTTTATTACAATCTATTTCACTGGTTGGTAAATCTTTACCTGAACTTAAATATTTTAGAATTGAATCTCATCTTGACATTAGCAATAAAATCGTACTTGTCTGTTTTTTTGATATTGAGCAGCGGCCGTCAAGGAATTGCATTCAAGAATTAAATAAAAGAGCACAGAAACTTAACTCACAGGATGTTGAAATTATTGCTATTCAGGTTTCAAAAATTGAACAGGCCGCTCTCGACGATTGGATAAAGGAAAATAACATAGACTTTCCCGTTGGGATGATTAAAGGAAGTGAAGAACAAATAAAATTCAACTGGGGCGTTAAAGCTCTGCCGTGGTTGATATTAACTGATAAAGAACATGTTGTTATCGCAGAGGGATTTTCAGTTACGGAATTAGACGAAAAGCTTGAGACTTCAAACAAATAATGAACTATTCTTTATATAATTTTTTTCTTAATTCATACAGTAGAAAGGAATGCAATGAAAGCGAGAATCTATAAAGTCACAAAATTATTATGCTTTTTCTTTTGTATCTGTAACTTTAGTAATGCAAATGCAAATCAAATATTACCGATTAGCGGCCAGGTTGTTGATTATATGGCCAGGCCAGTTGAAGATGCTGAAATCGCCATTATTCATAGTGAGTATTATGATGGTGAGCATTACACTAAGGTTATTGCTCCTTTTGTAAAGACAGACAAAAATGGTAGATTTGAGGTGCTGGCTGATGTGACATCTCAATATGATACTTATATTATAGCCAGAAAAGCCGGATTAGCTCATGCCTGGAACGGCCTAAGTTATAACTCAGATATAAAAGAAAAAGCGGAGTTTCTTCTGGTTCTCGAAAAAGCCAATACTCTTACAGGTAAAGTTGTCGATTATAAGGGCAATGCAGTACCCGGAGCAGCCGTTCATGCTATACCGAAAACCAGCTATATGTCTCGCTTGTATCAAAGGCCGATTTTTGGACCGAAGGAATGGTTTACAACTAAAACAGATTCAAAAGGAATTTTTACTTTTGATTATTTTTCTGAGGATGTAGGCTCCGACTTTCATGTCAAGGCACCTAACTGGAACTGCACTTATAAATATACTACTCACTATCAAAGTGCCTGCGGCTTCGAAGTCTGGCGCTCGGATATTAAACTTGTTCTACCTGAGGAAACTAAAGTTAAAGGTCGTGTCGTAGAAGCTGGAAGTGGTAAAGCTTTAGGAGGAGTAGAATTTCTAATAAAATCCGGTAGGGACATAGAAGACATATTTAATCGCTACCTTCCATTTACTATCGTATCAAATCCAGATGGTTCGTTTGTTTGTGAAGGATTATCTGAAGGTAAACATATAATAGAATCCCCTATCGAAGAAACTAAGGTTGCCGATTGGGTCATAGAACAAGTGGAAGTAAATGTTTCACTCGAAAATTCAACTAAAGATATCGAAGTAAAAGTCCAAAAAGGAGGAATTATTGAATATACAGTTCGTGATTCTGATATAAAACAGCATTTATCTGACCGATATGTCACTACATCAAAAGATGATTTTTATGTAAGATCAAGAACAGATAAACAAGGTATCACAAGAAAACGAGTGCTCCCGGGAGAATATGAAGCTTCTGCAGGAGGAAAAGGATATGACTGGTGGAGTGATAAACAGCCAATAATAGTTAAAGAAGATGAAGTTACACATGTTGATATTGAATTACCAAAAAAACCATCTGTTAGCGGAATTGTATTTGATTTAGATGGCAAACCTGCAAAAGATATCCTTGTTACAGTTAAGATTTCCGGTGATGAGATATATACAAAAGAAGATGGGCGTTTTGTTGTCAGGTATGACAAGCATTGGGCAGGTGATGGGCTTTTTGTTTTAGCAAGGGATATTCCACGCAATCTTGCGGCTATTGTTCATACAAAGGATTTTAATGAGCCTTCACAATTGTCCCTTAGTCCCAGCCTGATTATAAAAGGAAAAATTACAGATCCAAATGGAAAAGGTATCCCTGCATCGCGTGTAGGGATGAGTTTATATTTAGATTCACAAAATGTTGTTACTGATTTAGGAACAGAAGTATTCACTGAAAATGAGGGACTATTTGAATTAAAAGCGATACCGAAGAAACCGAATGAACTTGAATATCGTATCGAGGCTTATTCTACAGGATTTGCACCAAAAACTTACGTAATTCGTAATATTAAGAACGAATCGAGCAGAATAATAGATTTGGGAGTTATTGAACTGCAACCGGCAAATATGTCTATAACTGGAACAGTCGAAGATGCCAACGGCTTACCGCAGCCGCACACTATTATATTCCTTGGCGGTCGTGAAGGTGTCGGGCAGCCACAGAAAAACACGGCGACAGATGAGCAGGGTAGATTTGAAATTCGCGGTGTCCGAGAAGGTCCTTTATCTGTTTCTGCAAATTTTTCAAGTGATCCGAAAGGCACCGGTTCAACTTCAGCTTATGCAGGTGACAAGGATATTAAAATAGTATTGGGCAAAAACCTCAGGCATGAGTATGTGCCACCCCACAAGTCCTTGAAAAATGAACCGCTGCCTGATATATCCGATTTCGGCATTGAACCGAAAGAAATTGAAGGTAAAAGGACTCTTGTCTGCTTTTTCGATATTGAGCAGCGGCCGTCGAGGAATGGTATTTTAGAATTAAGTAAAAAGGCAAAAGAGCTAAAGGAAAAGAATATAGTCGTTATAGCTATTCATGCTACAAATATTGAAAAAGAATATCTCGGTAAATGGTTCAAAGAAAATAGCATAGATTTGCATGTTGGAATGATTAAAGAAAATCCCTCGACTTCGCTCGGGACAGGTGAAGGGCAAACAAAATTCAACTGGGGCGTAAAAGCTCTGCCGTGGTTAATTTTGACTGATAAAGATCATGTTGTAAAAGCTGAAGGATTTCCGATTAATGAACTTGATGAAAAAATAAAGGAAATTGAAAATGACAAGCAATAAAAATACAAATGTTATTATGTTATTGATTTTAATTACGTTTTTGCCGCTTTGCCTCCCTGTTATGGGAGCGGGAAATTCAGAATTAGAAAGTCCCAGCGCTTCGGAATTACTCGATAAGTATCGTGAGAATCAATTAAAAATGTCAAAAATACTTGTCTTTAGTGAATCGTCAAAAGAAACCGGTTCGTCTAATAACGGAGATAAAAAGTTTTACAAGGCAAAGAGTGAATTGCGTTCTGATGGCAATAGAGTTGATTTTAGATTTTCAACGTGGTCTAATCTGGACAGCCTTGAAGTCGATATAGAATCAAAAGAAGCTACATATTATAAATATTATATCTGGGATGGTAATACCTCCTATGAATATAGAAGGGGTAATACTAGTGAAAAGGGAAAGCTATTTGTTACAAAAAATGACGATATGAAAGGACCACAACTCGCAGTTTCATATGACGGCGCACCTCTTTTGGGTATATATCAGGGAGATGACTTGCCTGTTGGTTCTGTTTTACAAAAGGCTACCAAGCTGGAATTACGAAAAAATATGGAACAGGTCGGGAGCTTTAAATGTTACGCGATTGATGCTCTAACGCCATATGGTAAATATACAATCCGGATAGACCCTGAACATGGATATAATATAGCCAAAGCGGAAGTTACAAAAGGAGGAAATGACCTGGTCTGGAATGGTGAAACTCTCCCAAATCAAGGTATGGCTGGTGATCTGACGGGAATATACTTTTCTTACGAAGTCAATCATTTTGAAAAAATAAATGATGTATGGGTTCCGATGGAAGCTGAACACAATTATAAAAGAGATTACCAAAATGCTTCTTTCGATTACACTTACCTGAAAACACATAATAAACGAACTAAAGTTGTTTTGAATCCGGACTTTGAAAAAATCGGAGCTTTTGTACACGATGCAAAAGAAGGAGATGAGATTTACTATGTTGAAGATAATTTAATGACCCAAAAAACTAAACAACCTGTATCTCTTGTTGGTAAAAT
>JAFGPS010000168.1 GCA_016936075.1 Sedimentisphaerales bacterium
CGATCAGGGCAATTATGGCTCTATGGAGACTCGATGTGCCCGGTAGAAAAAGATTGCTATATGTTTAATATTGTGCTAAAAATAGGCCTCAGACTTCGGATATTTGAATTTAACGGCAAATACCATGGCATAGCACAGAATGTAAGGACACATAAAAGAATATTATGGATGCCGCAAAAAAGAAAACTGTATATTTGCATATTGGTAGTCCCAAAACAGGAACCAGTGCTCTGCAATATTTTTTACTGCAGAATCAACAAATCTTGAGCCAAAAGGGATTCTATTATCCTACACATAATGTTGATGCCAATAGGATCTCATCAGGCAATGCCAAAGTACTTGCTGATTTTATTAAAGGAGATACCGAACAGGGTAAATCCCTAATTTCGGATATCATCAATACCAACCTGATGAACATCATACTGTCTAGCGAACAATTATATCATACTAAAGACGAAAAAATAGGAACATTAAAAGATATATTGGGACAGATGGATATAAAAATCATTATTTACCTTCGACGTCAGGATTCCATGCTCTCAAGCTTGTATCAGCAGCGAATAAAACGGTTCCAAAGCAATGTTAAAATGGATGTATGGCTCTCTGAAAATTATCAAAAACATATTCCGAGTAACCGAATAGAAAAGTGGGCACAGGTTTTTGGAAAAGAAAATATTATTATTCGTCCCTATGAACAACAGCAGTTTAAAGGGGGTACCATCTTCTCCGATTTCCTGGATATGTTCAATTTGGAGTTAACGGAAGAATTTGTATTGCCTCATGAAAAGATTAACCCCGCTTACCGGATTGATGCTCTGGAAGCAATGCGGCTGTTTAATATCCTGCCATTAACACATTACACCTTGTTGTTGGATATTCTATTGCAGCAGTTCTCAAGCTCATACGGTAAACAGGGGGATTGGCCATATGAATTAATGTCACCTGAAAAGCAGATGCAGATTTGCGAATACTATGATGAGCATAATGCCAGGATTGCAAGGAGCTACCTGGGCCGACAGGATGGTCGCCTTTTTTATGATCCAGTCCCGGGCCCGGAACAACCATGGAAGCCTTACCCTGGCCTGTCAAAGCAGGCCATACGGAACATTATCGCCTATATCGAAGAACATGACGATATAATCTTTTTGGAAATTGCCAAAGTCGTCACCAAAGGATTACACTCCGACGATGTGACTGTTAAACAGGCTGCTAAAACTTTGTCGCTTGGTTTTAAAATCTTTCGTAGAAGATATGAGATATTGAAAGAAAAAACCGCTAACATTTTACACAGCAAAGTTAATGTTGCAGGATGATAATCACTGATGTATCAAAAATTATAGGCTTGTTGTTACTCGTAACCGCTCATTTGGTTGCTTATTAGACTTGCATCATTTTAGCAGCTTGATCGTCTTGTTAAGTATTATCTTCCTAAACAGGTATTTAGAATGCTTTTTTGATAGAACAGAAATGATTAAATTATTGAAATTCGTAAATTTAATAACTTTTAGAACTATTGCAGAACTCAAAAGTGAAGCAACAAGAACTTACGCCGGATATTTATGGTGGATCTTAGAGCCGTTAATGAGTCTTGCTGTTTACTACGTAGCATTTAAATATATTTTCCATCGGGGAACTGACAATTTCGCCGTCTTTTTGTTTAGCGGAATTGTGATATATCGGTTTTTCGCCGGAACTGTAGTCCGAAGTGCAACAAGCATAGCATCAAATCAAAGCTTGATGCAGCTTGTCTACATTCACAAGAGCTTGTTTCCTCTTTCTGTGGTATTTGTCAACCTTGTCAAGTTCTTGGTAACATTGATGCTGGTTATTATCGTAGTGTGGCTGTCAGGAATAACTCCAACCTGGTCATATATAACAATACCTCTCTTAATATTTCTCCAAATACTTTTGACTGCAGGTTGTTCGATGATATGTGCTGCAATTACACCCTTTTTCCCCGATTTTCTGCCTATCTTGGGAACGATAATGCACCTCCTGATTTTTCTTTCGGGAGTCTTCCATGATATAAATACATTATCGCCCAAAGCACAAACAATAATAAGGCTTAATCCGATAGCAGCAATGATCGAACAATACAGAATGATAATTCTCCATGGTGCATGGCCTGACTTTAAACCTCTTGTCCCGGCAATTTTCGAAAGTATAATTCTGTTATCAATCGGAGCGTTCTTGATTAATCTATTCAACAGACATTTTCCAAAATTAAGCTAATGAGACTATGCGATGAAAGATATAATTTTTGACCTTAAAAATATTGGAATGTGCTATAGAAAGACCGCTTCATTGCCATGGAAAAGCACTGGCTTCTGGGCTTTACATGATATATCTTTAACGATTCGCTTTGGAGAAACTATTGGTATCATCGGCAGAAACGGTGCAGGAAAAACCACGCTGCTTAAAATTATAGCCGGTATTATAATGCCTGACACTGGTACAATATACAGTGCCGACATAACCACAACTATGTTATCTCTTGGTGCAGGCTTTGATGACCGCCTGACAGGGAGACAAAATATCTTTCTCAACGGCCTGCTCCTGGGAATGGATAAAAACCAGGTTTCAGGAAGAGTAGATCAAATTATCGAATTGGCCGAGGTCGGACAATTCATCGACGAACCCGTAAAAAATTATTCAAAAGGTATGCGGGCTAGATTAGGCTTCTCGATAGCGCATAATGTTGACACCGATGCCATCCTCATCGACGAGGCATTAGCGGTCGGTGATCAGGCTTTTAAAGATAAAACCTCTAAACTAATTAAAGAAAAAATAAAAAGTGACCGAACAGTCGTTCTTGTAAGCCATAACATGCGCCAAATCAAAGAATTATGCGACCGAATTATCCAGATTGAAAATGGCTTTGCCCTTGAGGAACTCCCTGTCGAAGATTCTATAGAAAGATACTTAAAAACCCAAAAAAAAGACTAGCTGATAGACATAAGACAGCAACGTTTTATTAGAGATAACGTTAATTAAATGCAGGATAGAAAAACTGGGAAAATACTCGCTTAATAAGAAGGCGAACTCATGAAGAATAAGCTGATCGTTGTTCTTGGTATGCACCGCAGTGGCACAAGCGCCATCGCACGGGGAATTCGTACGCTTGGGTGTGAATTCGGAGACACCCTTTGGCCTGCAAATGTCAGCAATAGAAAAGGGTTTTATGAGAACATCGAGATAACTAAATTTAATGATGAATTACTGCGATTACTGGGGGTGGAATGGCATTCTGTTGCTCAAATTCCAGCTGAACGTTTTAATAGCCCTAACTTAGATTCGCTTAGGGATCAGGCCAAGGAAATATTAAACCGCCACTTCGGTAAATCTCCTTTATCCGGATTCAAATGCCTTAGGATATGTCGATTATTACCCTTCTGGCAGCGGGTATTTTCTGAGATGAAAATAAAAGAATCGTATGTAATAGCAATACGAAACCCCTTGAGCATAGCAGAATCTCTCGATGCACGTAATGGCTTTTCTCATGAAAAATCATTTCTTCTCTGGTTACTGCACATTTTACCTGTTATAAAATATACGAATGGTCTGCCGCGAGTTGTTGTCGACTATGACATTATGATGGATAATCCAATATCCCAGTTAAAGCGTATCGCCGGTATGCTTGCTATTGAGATTGATCCCGCACAGGAACCCGCCTTAAACGAGTTTGCAACTTCATTTTTAGAAGAAAATCTCCGTCACACCAGGTTCACCCTTGATGACATGACTGCGGAAACTTGTTTGCTGAAATTAACTCGACAGGCATATAGTTTACTCCTGAATATTGCCGGGGATGAAGGGGCTTTTGATGATATTTTCGATGAAAATTGGCAAAAAATTGAGCATACCTATGAACATGACGATAGCATCGCCAACCTGACCGGCATACTGAATAAATGTGACCGGCAGATCATTAAATTAATGAAAATTGTAGCCGAACGCGGCGAACAGCTATCAGAACTGACTCATGCTATAGCCTGTCGTGATGAACAGATTGCGGCATTGACTAAAATTGCAGAAGATTGTAAACAGACCTTCTTGCATAAACTTTTTCGTTTTCTAAAACTCCGCAGAATCCAAAAAAACGAAACAGCAAAAAAGGATTGATCTTGATTAAAGAAAAACCTTCAATCAGTGTCTCTATGGTCAATTGGAATGGTGGAACAGACATTATCCGATGCCTTGAATCTTTGTATGCTCAGACTTATACAAACATCAAAGAAATTATGATTGTGGATAACGGATCAACTGATGGGTCTGTTGAAGCCGTTGAAAAAAAATTCCCCGAGGCCGGAGTGCTGAAGAACGGGTCCAATCTGGGCTTCTGCAAGGCTCATAATCAGGCAATCAGAATAACGGAAGGTGAATTTGTCTTGTTGCTTAATTTCGATATTTTGCTTGAGCCTGATTTTTTATCTTATATGGTTTCAGCTATGACATCTGAAGACAAAATCGGGATGGCTTCCGGAAAACTTTACCAGAACGTTAATGGTACTAAAACAAAAAAGCTTGACTCTACCGGCATTACGATGTATCAGTATTTCCCGGCACCACGCGGCGGAAGCGAAGAAGACACCGGCCAATACGACATCGATAGCTGTCGTTATATCTTCGGACCATGCGGAGCAGCTCCGCTTTACCGCCGCAAAATGCTGGACGATATAAAATACCAACAGGAATATTTCGACGAAGAATTTGTCAATTATGTAGAAGATGTGGATTTGGCATGGCGAGCACAATTGCGGGGCTGGAAAGCTGTTTATGAACCTTCGGCTGTCGCTTACCATGAACGCGGTGCAACCCGTAAAACTAATCGGCAGGAACAAAAAAATTATTTCTTGAAGGGACATAGAAATCGTTATTTGAGTATGTACAAAAACATTACAAACAAAGAATGGAAAAAAAACCGCCTTAAAATAATCAATAGTGAACTCGTGTTTTTATTGGGGCCCGGCCAAAGCAAAAATACTACCTCAACTCGCTTTAAGGCCTTAAGGGAAGCTCGGCAATTAAAAAAATCGTTACAAAACAAAAAAAAATATATTCAATCTCGAATTAAAATAAACCCTCAGGAACTTGATTCTTTCTTTGCCTATGACCAAATTAGTATTTTTCGTTTCTTGGGAGCCAAACTAAAAAATAAAATCTATCATTTTATACATAAGCTTAAACTCAGACAAAAATTGGGCCCCATCAACAAGTGGTTAAAAAGGAAATTTCTCTCGTCATGAAAACTATATTCGCTAACAAACTCAAAAATAGAATTAAAGCCGCAATGGCAAGGTCTCCAAGGTTATATCATGCCATGAAGGGTCTTAGGGAACGATATAAACAAATATTAGTACATACCCCTAAGTCATGCTTAATTGTTAAACCAACCAACTCGGTTTTAAATCTCGAAGAGTGTCGCAGGCTTCCGCTTGTTTTGAAAAGCAAGCCTCCTCTTGTTTACGCAGAAATATGTACTTACTGTAACCTGAATTGTAGAATGTGCGGAAGAGCGGTTCATGGCATGAAAAAAGAAGATCAAGGTTTTATGAAACGTGAAATCTTTGATAAACTTACTGAATTGTTTACTCCGGGCGGAACTCTTGCTTTATTTGGTCGTGGGGAGACACTGTTGCATCCCGAATTTATTTACTTCCTAAAGTCGGCCAAAGATCGTGGCATGAAAGTGTCTTTCAATTCCAACGGTAAGGCATTGAATAAAGAAATAGCATTGGCTATGGTGAAATATATGCAGGACTCAATTACTTTCTCATGTAGCGCCGGTACCGCAAAAACTTATGAAGCGATACATCGCGGAGGAAAATGGGATCACCTGTGGTCAAATATCGCTATGCTGAATGAAGCCAAAAAACTTCACGGCTTCGGCGTTAGAGGCGCACCGGTAATTTATCTTGAGTTTGTCTCACAAATGGATAATATTAAAGAACTGCCTCTGTTGGTACAGCGCGCATTGGAATGGGAACTTAACGGCTTACTCGTGATAGATGTAGTGGCCCATTCGCCGGAACTGGAAAAACAGCGAATGAATATTCCGGAAAACATTCCTACTGCCGAAGAATACTATACCCAGGCTATCTCTATACGGGACAAACTGAAAAAATTGAATCCAAATTTTGATTTAAGATTGCCTTCTGTTTATAACCCGCTAACAAAAAAATTTATGGACAAATCAGAGGTTAAAACGTTCAGGGAGCTAAACCTTAAATTAGAACAAAAACCGGGTTGTGGCCAAGATAATAAAATGTGCATCGAGCCATGGCAGACTTTCTATGCAAGATTTGACGGCATGGTGGCTCCGTGTGTCATAACAAACCGAAACTTAGGAGATTTGAATACACAAAGCGCCATGGAAATTTGGAATGGACAGGAATTTCAGAAGTTCCGTTCAAGAATGCGTTCGGAAAACAAGCCTTTCGAATGTCTAAGATGCCATCTGTTTCCCGGTCCGCAAAGATATGACAACGCTCTTGACAACGCCGAAGAATACGAAGCATTATAATAAGGTTAAGTAAATGAAAGTTTCTCTTATATATCCGGGCATAACCGAATGCGGCTTCAATTCGCTGAAAGGCAA
>JAFGPS010000169.1 GCA_016936075.1 Sedimentisphaerales bacterium
TCAGAAGAGAAATGCGACATTATCCAACTCTGAAAAAAACAAGAAAGCTATGGAGATTAAAACATGTTGCTTAAAGTCCCGCCATTCCCTATGCAACCCATTTCAACTTGCACAGTCATACTTACAAAAGCTTGTATCTATATGTGTATTATAGTGGTTTCAGATCGCGTTACCAACGAGTTTGAATTCGAGATAAGGCATTTCCGGATCGTTTGTCTGGAAGAGCATTGTCATTGAATATTTTCCGTCAGGTGCATCTTCTCTCGGGTAAAAAACAAACGTGATATTTTTGGTCTGTCCGGCAGATACCTCGAAATCACGGAACGTAGAACCTGTTTCAGGATGCTTATAATAGAACACGTCCCAGTAGCCGAGTTGCTCCCACCTGCCATTTATCGAATAAGGACCCTTTACGAATTTGACTTTCAGCGTTTCAGTGCCACTGTTTTCAAATGATATGTATTTCGTAGTTTTCGTTCCTCTTATCGTATCGGCAAACTCAAGATTTGTTTTATCTATAACCAGATGCGGCAACTCCCCTGCTGTTTTTTTCCTCATAGTTAAGGTTGGGTCACCAAATATATGGTTTACCATAAATGACCTGTCGTTTTGATACATGCTTCCAAAATCCACGCCGAGACCGAGAGGGATATAGTCTTTTAGAAATTCCGCTGAATCTGCGCCAACAAGCATCGTAGGGATTGTATTTCCCATAACTACAAGACTATTGCCGCTAAACAAGTACCATCCCGCGAAATAGTTCTGTTGCGTGAAATCTCCATTGGAACATGAAGCAAGAACGCTGAACAATGCTCCGGGTTGTGCTTTCTTTATTTCATCATTATATACGTATGTCGAGCCGCCAAGCCATTGTGATGTCGCTGAGCCATGTATGTTTATAAACGCAAAATCAAAACTGCCGGACAATTGCGAAAGGTAAATTTGTTTTTGCGATTCAAGAGAAGTCTCATAAAAAGCATTTACATCGCTTATAGATTCATAAAAACCTGTATATTCGTTAATTTGGTTTATAAGGTTGAAATAGTCCTCTTCGCTTATTCCGTTTTGGTTTATGGCAACTGAACCGTAATAAAGCATTTTTTCAGCATATTCAAAATCTCCTATCCTGTACTTATGATTCCTGTCCAGATAATTCCGGAGCATTTCTATACCTTCGAGCCTGTCCAAAGGCGGCTTAAGTCTGCCCGTCCAGATGTCACGCATTGTTACATCCGTTTCCGCAATGTAAAATTCACGCTCGAATTTACCATCATTATCTGTATCGAAGAAATTGTCACTGAAATCCTGAAAATACCAGTCAGATGGCATATCTCCTGAATTCTGATATTCGAAATGAGCGGTTGGAATGTCACCGATTAAAATAGTACCGATAAGCGTATTATTATTATATTTTTCTTCCAGGACAGTCTTTATCGATTCTATATCTTTCCAGTTATCAGCGATTATATAAACATGCACTCCAAGGTCGTTTTCTATGTCAGTTTTTAATCTTTCTATTTCGCTCTGCAAACTCACAAAAGTGTTTGCATCGATAATAATCGCAACCGAATCTTTTTGATACAACCACTCGGTAGAAAATATTTCAAGGTCGTTAAAATCTACTAAGCCGCTAAGGTCGAGGTCGGCGACATTCTCTCCGGCCTCGCCATGCCATAACCAGCTATTAGCCCAAATGGCATAATCGATATAATCGACAATACCGTTACGATCGAAATCAGGATTGCTTTTGATAACAGAGTTTACATCGCTGTAAATAGAGCCTTCAACCAGATTTGTAGAAATGAACTGTCCCAAAAATAACAAAGCAGCTATAGAGAATAATCTTTTCACTATCAAATCTCCTCAGCTTCAGATTTCCAATCCCCTCTGTTAAATAAACTATATAATACTTATAGGATATCCATATCTAAATAGATATTATCTAATATTATAACGATTTTAATATGGAAAATTGTTTTAAAATAATGCTATGCTCATGAAAAATTAATAAAAAGTATTTTTCAAAGAATTCCAGACATATTACGAGGTTTTCTTTTGCATTTTCTTTCTATATAATATAATATAGTATTATGGTGATTTACAGTTAGAATTATTATTCTAATGAACTTAATTTTTGTGAAGGGGAGTGATTAAAATGCACTCGCAAATCTTTTTACATTATTCTGGGCAAATATATGTAAAATCAATTTATTAAACGTGTAATCGAAATGATTATTAATCAAATTATTTGTATTTTAATGGAGATTTATTATGTTTAAGAAATTATTTTGTTTTTTCTGCATTCTATTAATTTTAGGCATTACAAGCGTGTCAATGGCTGAAGTTGATATTGTAGCCTATTATGGCATGGAAGAAGGAAGCGGTGATACTGTCGCTGATCCTATTGGCGGCAATGACGGTACTACTGATGGAAGCCCTACCTGGGTAGACGGCCCGGAGGGATTTGGAACTGCATTAAATTTCGCCGGAGCAACTTCTGGAGTTGAATGCGGAACTTTTGATCCCACGGTCGATGGTAAAGTTAGCTTTGCTTTCTGGGCTTATTTTGAAGGTGAAGGCGGAGACCAATACCAGGGATTAATATGTAAAAATGGGGCCACTCAGATGTTTATGACTGAGGTTTTTGGTGATAGCGGCAGCATTTATTGGAATTCTTCAGGAACAGATGATTGGGGCTTAACGACCCTTACTGCCGGTCAGTGGGTTCATATAGCCATTGTACATGACAATGCAAATGCAACCACTGATGTTTATCGCAACGGAGAATACCAAAGGACCTCCAATGCTACATGGAATGATGGTGCCAGTTCCGATGGACCAGTTAGAATCGGTTCCGCCTGGGGTGGTTCCGGTTTCTATGGTGCTGTTGATGAAGTATATTTTTTCAGTTCACTATTAACAGCTGATGAAGTAGTCGCAGTAATGAATGGAGAATACGGACCAAATGTATCTCCTTCTGGATTAGCTAAAAAGCCATATCCATCAAATAATGAAGACAATATATCAATTGATGTAGGAACAATTTGGTGGAAATCCGGCGAATTTGTTGAAGTAAATGGTGGCACCCATAATGTATTTTTCGGTACAAATTTCAACGATGTTAATGATTCAACCGTAGATGCTATTCTGGGTAATACTGTCGCATCTCCTGCTCAGGCCGCTGATGCAAATACTTTCGCTCCTGGAAAGCTTGAGTATGGTACGACATATTATTGGAGAGTCGATGAAGCTAACCAACCCCCGGATACTACAGTTTATAAAGGCAA
>JAFGPS010000170.1 GCA_016936075.1 Sedimentisphaerales bacterium
AAAAACATTCTTGAATAAATATGTCAAATACAGAAATAAACAAACTCAACAAAAATGAAACTTATTTAATGGAAACGGCACTAGTATAGTATTGTAGTCTTTCCCGAGAAAATGTATGAGTTTCCATTTAGGGCTGCAAATTAAGAAAAGTAATTCCCTCTATTTAAAGTATAAAATAAAAACGAGAAAAGCAAATATTATGCAAATATGTCCCCGAATTAGGGAGAATTAAAGGTGTTCCAGTAGTGTTTGTGATTAAAATTGGGCGTGAAATGGAATTTTCTTGACCCGGAGACAGTGAATTTTATAAAATTACTGATATTTAAGGAGTCGATCATATTTTTTCAACTGTGTAAATGGTAAATGCCGGATTATATTTGGAATAGATTTTTATCATAGGAGAAAATTATGTTTTTTAGCCGTTTAAATAGGAAATGCCAGTCAATAAGTTTTACAGGATGCTCTTTAATTAACAATGGTATAGTTTTCTGGGGTCATATCATTACAATCATTGTTTTTATGTTTTTTTTAGGTGGATGTAGCAACCCTATCGATTTAAGTCCTAGCTTTTATGAACTAAATTATATTCCTCCGGATGATATAGTCAAACCTAGCGATATAGATACAAACTCCATTTCCTTAATGTGTTTAACCTTTACAGATGCTCGAAGGAGTGAGTTAGTAGGACGTTCAAGTAGGCTAATGAGTATATTGGGACCAACAATAAATGAATTGTATATAAAGAACGAAGATTTGAGATTAACATTTACAATAGCTGTTTCTAATACTCTTCGAGGTATTGGTTATAACGTAGTAAGGAATTCTGAACGTCATACCGAAGAGCAGATACCTGATAATGAAACTGAGGATTTTCAGTATCTAATAGGGGGGAAAATCACAAAATTTTCTTTAAATACAAAATGGACCTCGGTCAGTGACAATGCTGATGCATCCGTAGAATATTACATATACATCCAAAAGATTAATAGCAATGATGAAAGCCATTGGTTCGGGCCATTCAATGTAAAAAATAAAGTTTCGTCAGCAGGGGCGATCTCTCCTGAAAAAGCCGCAAGGAAAAGTTATGTCGCTGTTATTGATGAATGTATGTACACATTGGTTAATAATTTATCAGATATATTTAACAAAGAATAACATATATTTTTTAATTGAAAATGTAAGTGTAAGAAGCCATATACTGGAGAGAATTTACTATGAAGAAAAATATTTTATCACCTTTTTTTATTGCAGGCAGGGTTTTTGTAAGAAAAATATCTTTTATATTGGTCTTTTATTTTTTATTATTTTTTTCGATTAGCTGCAGTCCCAACAATATAATAGATACTCTTCCACCTAATACCCCTAAAGGCTATGTTAAGTTTGACTATTTAAAGAGTGAAGCTAGGAACACTGTTCATAAAGAAATAGATATTTATGCTGCACCATCGATTAATGAAGATGCGGAATTAGCTTGGAGCCACATAGCTGATCTTAAGCTTCAATATTTCACATCCGATGATCATAATTTTAATAATCCATACATAATCATTGCACAACCACCAGGTAAATATTTATACAGAGCTAAATATGAGCCAATTTACGAATCTTCTAGTGAAAATACTAGTTTTGATTTATCGACGCCTATTGAAGTAAAAGAGAATATGCTTACACAGGTTAGAATTCATTTTTATGACTTCACCTATAAAAGACATTACGGAGGAATAACTTATTATTATAAGATAAAATTATGGCCTGGAGAACCTGTGCCATTTACGTTAGAGAAATGATTTTGTCTGGGGACACCTTACTAATTAATTCATTATATTATAATAAATGTATAGTTATATTGTCCTTAAAAGGTATATGGTATTTAATCCCGCGAAGGCGCAACGGCGCAAAGAATATTTAGAAAAGGCAAAACGAAATTCGGAATTTATAAACAAACATTATAATAATGCGTATCCAATGCTTTCACTACTCGAAGACCAGCTAAGCAGCGCATAGTTATGGTAACTATTATTCAGAGAAAGGAGAAAAAGGTTTGGGAAATGTACTGTTAATAGAGTGGATAGGATCTGTACTTGGTATTTTTATTGGTCTGGCTGGTGGCATTGTGGGGACATATTTCAGTATAAAAAATACGAACAGCCCACGTGAACGCTCTTTTATGATAAAAGTGGGAATTGTTTGTTTGGCAGGAGTATTTATTTTTTTAGCATTGCTTTTTTTACTGCCAAAATCATATCGGTGGTTTATCTGGATACCTTACGCAATTGTTCTTGCTCTTGGTATTTCATATGGAAATAAAACACAGCAAAAAATCAGAGAGCATGAATCGCAGCAAAAATAAACTAATTGGTATTTGGGGCTGGTTCGTTTATTCAATAATGCTTATCGAGACTCCAATTCCTGAATATGGTTTCTTAATCTTTCATTTTCTTCGCGAAGTTCCTGGTTTTCGTTTTTTAATCTCTCGTTTTCAGCTTGAATATCTATAAATCGTTCCTGAACTCTTTGGAAGTTATTTTGAACTCTCTCGACATTATTATTAAAAGCATTTCTGAGTTGCTCGATTACCTGTGGTAGATTATCAATCATTCTTTGCATACGAGGTCTTGAAGTAACCGCTTGATTTTGTGGTGCGTTTGGTATTCTTTGGCGAGCTTCTCCGACAGTGTTCTGTGGTCTCTGGTCCAGGATTTGAGTCTGTCGTGTTCGAGCTTGAGTTTGTTGAGCCGCTATGCTTTCTATTCTTGCGCGAATTTCCTCGGCTTCTCTTGTTAGTTGTTTGAGCCTTTCTAAATCTTCATCCATTCTACGAATGCGTGCAGATTGCTGTCCTTGTTTTTGCGATTCCAATTGCTGTTTTAAACTTTCTAATTCAAGACGCATTTTCTCATATTCATTGTTTTCAGAATACGGCCGGGATTGTTGATGTTCAACCATTTGATATATGAATTGAGGCTGTTCGACAAGTTCCTGTGCTTTTATTTGTGTTATTGCTATTGCACACACAAAAATAGATAAGAATATTAATAGTGTTGTTTTTGATTTGCTCTTCATAATAATTCTCCCAAAAAAATTTGTCAAAAAACGAAATAAACAAATTGGCTTGTAATAATGTAGCAAATACTTATTAAAAAGTCAAAAAAACAATATTGTTAAATACTTTAATTATAGCCGGTTATAGAAATTCTCTTTTAAGTGGATTTTTTCTTTTTTTTGCATTTTTTATTTTTCAGACATGATTTACATCTGTCGTCACTGCACCACTGGCAGAAAAAGCAATCTTTGCAATTATGTTTTTTATCAGAAGGACTTGAATCCGGCATATATACCAATCCCGGAATGCCTTTTATTCTGCGATAAGCCATAAAATATTCTCGAAAAAACCGTCCTGCCAAACTCCGGCAAATAAGACGTCTTTGAAAAAAAAAACATTTTAAAGGATTTTTTTGTTTACATACAGCGAAAATAGCCTTTAATCATACAAATATTAAAATTTTCCAAATTTTGTTCTCCTTAAGGAGTACATATACTGCGTTCTGATATATCATCCATCCAGAGCAGAATACAGCATACAGAAACAGAATACAGTAGACAGTAGACAGAATTCAGTAGATAGGAGATGCTTTCTACTGTCTACTGACTACTTACTACTGACTTCTGGCTACTAACTACTAACCTGGGCACAAAAAAAATGAAACAGATTATAGAAGAAGTATTTGAAGCTGAAAAGAAGGCTAATGAAATTATCAAAAAGGCCCGTGAAAAAGCCTCTGAAATAAGGCAGGCCGCTGAAAAAGATAATTTAGAGAAAATAGCCGAAGCAAAACAGAAGGCTAAAGATATTATTCGTAATGCAGTAGAAAATGCCCAAAAAGAAGCAGAAATGATAAGGCAGGAAGAAATTAAACAGGCTGAAAATGAAAAAGAGTCTATTCTTGGAAATGAAACCGATCTCAATAACCTTGTTGAAAATATTTGCAATATTGTGATTAATACAGAAGAAGAAAGAAAATACTAAGCACTAAACTCTAAATACTAAACAAATACAAAAAAAATCAAATGTTTGAAACATTGAAAATTTAATAAATTGAACTTGTTTAGAATTTAGAAATTTAATTATTACGGAAGATTAGAAATAATGGCTGGTGCATTATCAAAATACGCTTTTATCAATGCAAAGCTTAGAGGCAGGATTAGTAAAATTTTAGCCGATGAGACTTTCGAGAAGTTTGCAAAAGCTCCTTCTCTCGATTCGGTTTTGGATAGCTTGCGCGATACTGATTTTGTGGAGCTTCAGGAGATTTATTCGGCGACAGGCGACCTGAAAAAGGGTGAGCTTGAGCTTCTAAAAAAAGAAATTGCACTATATATCGATATCAAACGATATGTTCATAAAGACTCTATCGAGTTTATAAATGCGCTATTGTACCAGTTCGAGATTGAGAACCTTAAAAATGCTATTCGGATATTTTTCGACAGGAAAATCCGAAATCATCCCGCCGATCCGAATATTCATTACATATTATACGAACCGATTATTCACAATATACCGATTGATATAATTGTCAATGCAAACAATTTCGATGAAATATCAGGCGTTTGCATCGGGACGCCATATGAAACTATTATAAAGAAATATAGTGAAACAGTAATTTCACAAGGAACATTATTTAGAATGGAAGTGGCATTTGACCATTTCTATTACGGCAATCTCATTGAGGCCGCTAAAAAGCTGAAACATAAGGACGCTGAGATTGTTTTAAGGATATCTGGCGTAGAAATAGATTTGCAGAATATTGACTGGCTTATCAGGCTGAAGAATTTTTATAAAATGCCTCTTGAAGCAGTTCTTACTATGTTGATTCCGGGAGGTTTTAATCTTAATAAGGCACTGGTTAGCGAGTTATACAAAGCGCAGAATGTCTCCGGAATTATTCAGAATTTCGTACAGGGCAAATATCCGGGCCTGACTGCGCTTTTGACTTCGCAGACTGGTGATAGTCAATCCAGGCTGCTTCTTATCCATAGGATATTGGAAGAAATCATGAAACAGGAAGTTAAAAGGATTCTTGCCGGGGACCCTTTTAATATCGGGATTATTTTGGCGTATTTTATTCTGAAAAGGAATGAACTAAAGAAAATAAGGGCAATCCTTAATGCTAAGCAATATAATTTGTCACAGCAGCGGATTGAAAGCATGTTATGATATTCACAACTGAAATGATACAACTGTTTGCGGTCGTGCTTGGTAGAGATTCCGAGCGTGTAAGTGAAATGCTTTTAAGCGAAGGTGTTGTTCAGTTTGCTAACATTGGAGAAATTGACAATCAGGAGATAAATAAATTCTCTGCGGTCAATTCCAATATTTCAGTTAGTGAAGTTACAAATCTCAGAGAACGTATCGAAGGGCTTTTACATACTGTCAATATTATTCCGAAAGCTCCTACGGAAACTAATCTCACTACTCGTGGTTCAGTTGTTATAGAGAAGGAAAAAAAGCTTCTCGACAGAATAGATGGTGAACGCGAAAGCATCAGAGAGCGTCAGAGAACAATTCAACAGGAGATTCTCAAACTTGAGGATATAAGCCGGCAGGTGGATTTATATGGTTTGGGATTATCTGATGTTCCCCTGAAAACTCAACATTCATTTCTGCAGGTTCAAACAGGAAGAATTCCTGCCTCGAACGCAACCAAATTAGAGGAAGGTCTGGCAGATTATCCATCTTTACCGGTTTCACTTGGAAAACAGGATGATTTGGCTCATTATCTTCTGATTTCAATGAAACGCGACAGTGAG
This sequence comes from Sedimentisphaerales bacterium, assembly GCA_016936075.1. Taxonomy (GTDB): domain Bacteria; phylum Planctomycetota; class Phycisphaerae; order Sedimentisphaerales; family Anaerobacaceae; genus JAFGPS01. The sequence continues at coordinate 5,809 of JAFGPS010000170.1, forward strand.
AGTATAAATAAAATTCTTAGCCATTCAGGCTGGACCAAAATCAAATTGCCAAATGAGTTAAAATCCGTAAAGGAAGATGTTTTCAAAGAAATTTCTGCCAAACATGAAACATTAACAGCCGAGCAGAAAAAACTCGAAAAAAGGGTAAATGATTTAATAAAGAATCAGGAGAAAGAACTTATAGATGTCTGGGTGAATTTGAGAGTAACTGAGCTTTTATCCCGTATTAAGAATAATTTCAAATCTTCTTCCAGAACAGTTATTTTTACGGGCTGGCTGCCATCAGCAAAAAAAGATAAGCTTTCAGAAAGCATTAAAAAAGCGTGCAATGACCGTTGTTATCTGGAATGGCGACACCCCGGCGGCAAAGAAATTGCTGATAATGAAGTTCCTGTCAAATTTAATAATCCCAAATCGTTCGCTCCATTTGAGATGCTTGTAAGCAATTTCGGAATTCCTCAATATAAAACAATTGACCCAACTCCTTTTGTTATGCCTTTGTATCTTGCTATGTTCGGATTAATGTTCGCAGACGCCGGACAGGGTATCATTCTTTTAATTGCGGGAATTTTTGGAATGAAATCATTCAGAGATATTCCTGAGAAAAAAGGTTATTTCAAATTGTCATGGCTTATCGTCTGGTGCGGCGTATCATCAATTATTTTCGGTATTCTTTTCGGTTCTTATTTTGGCAAAGCACTTTTTAAGCCGCTCTGGTTTGATTATCATGGAGTTGTTACAGGTCATGCTCATGAAGGTGCACGTATTAGTTCTGTTTTAGATATTATGGTACTTGCTTTATACTTTGGAATTTTGGTTATTTTTGTCGGATTGATATTTAACTGGATTAATTTATTCCGTACTCATAGATGGGTGGACTTCTTATTCGATAAGGCTGGTATCCTGGGCGGATGGATTTATGCAGGTGGAATATACCTCGCTTTCTCTGTATTAAAAAGTAATCCCGGCAATAGCATTTCCGCAAATAAAATATTTTTATTAGTAGGATTACCTGTGTGTTTATTGTTCTTAAAAGAACCTTATCATTATTTTTCTCATATAAAGTCTTCAGGACGTGAACATACTGAAAAATCATTTAATCCGTTTATAATTCTAACCTGGCTTATGCAGTGGACCGTTGAACTTCTTGAGATTTTCAGTGGTTATCTCGCTAATACTTTATCGTTTATACGAGTAGCAGGCCTTGGTATTGCCCATGTCAGTTTGATGATAGCGTTTTTTTCTATGGCGGAAATGACTTCCGGTATTTTTTCTATAATTATCTTAATTCTCGGAAATACGCTGGTAATCTGCCTTGAAGGTCTCTCCGCCGGTGTGCAGGCTTTGAGGCTTAATTATTATGAATTTTTTACGAAGTTTTTCCATGGTACAGGAAAGTTATATACACCAATATCTTTAAATAGTGATTAATATTTATGAAAGGAAGTAATATCGTGAACGATCCGAAAAATCACATTAAAGTACGTATTGTACAAAGTTTTGTTATGGTATTTACAGTAGCTGTAATTGTTCTTACTGTATTTTCTGTGAATGCTTATGCAGGGCATTCGTCAGATCCAAATAATAAAGCGAAAATTACTGATCCCAATGCTGCAGGTATTGAACAAGCTCGCCTGGAACTTCAGAAAACACAGGCAGAAGAGATGAAATTTGCTTTTATCGCTGCTGCAATAGCTTTCGGACTTGGTGCATTAGGTGCTGGCTTTGCAATATCTCATGTCGGAGCGGCCGCAATGGGAGCTATTGCTGAAAAACCTGAGGTTGCAGGGCAGGCAATGATTTTTGTTGCTCTTGGAGAAGGTATTGCCGTGTTCGGTATGGTAATTGCAATATTAATTATTTTAAAAGTATAAGACAAAATGAAGTATGCGATTATAGGCGATGAAGACGCGATTGTCGGTTTTGGAATTTTAGGTGTCTCAGGTAAAGTTGCGACCAATGCTCAAGAAGCTCAGAAAGCTTTTGCGGCAATACTTGAAGATAAGGACACCGGTATAATCATTATTACCGAACGAATTGCTGATATGATTCGCCCGATTATAAATAAATATTTACTGACGTCTACTTTTCCGCTGGTTATTGAAATACCTGACAGGAACGGCGCGAAAGAGGATAGACCCAGCATTAAAGAAATGGTGAATACTGCCATAGGCATAAAATTATGATTTAATAGTAGCATGGGCTTCCAGCCCATGCATGCACGGGCTGGAAGCCCGTGCTACGAGGTTTAATAGTGGCAAAATCACAGAAACAAGAACAAACGAACGATAAACCGGACGGTGCCGCGATTATTTCCGGTATTGAAACGGATGCTTTATCTGAAGAACGGCAGATTATCGAAGAAGCTCAGAAACAGATTGATGAAAAGATAAAATTCAATACTAAAAAAGTTGAATCGATAATTAAGGAAGCCGAAGAAGCTGCTCTTGAACAGGCAGAGCAGGCAAAAAAGAAAATCATGTCAAGTCTTCGTCTTGAACTTCAGAGACGCTCTTTGAATATTCGCAATGAAGTAATGAAGAATATTCAAAAGAATGTTGAAAGTAAATTCAACTTGATGCTTGCCGATGATAGTTACAAGGCAATTCTTCAGAATTGGATTATTGAAGCCGCTATTGGTTTGGATGCTCAATCCGCAGTGATAAATGCTTCCGAAAAGGAAATGCCATTAATTAGCGACAGGATGATTTCCGAGGTCGTCGAAAAAGTTAACCAGAAAACAGGTAAGCAGGTTTCGTTAAAATTATCGGATAAACCGCCGCTAAGTTTTCAGGGTGTTGTCCTGACTTCTGATAATGGACATATGGCTTATAACAACCAGGTTAAAACAAGAATACTGCGCAAAGAGCGTGAAATAAGAATGGCAATATACAATGCTTTATTTACAGATAAACGAAAAGACTAATAATGAATGACAGGATAATTGGACAAGTAAAACGAATAAACGGCCCTGTTATAGAGGTGATGGGAATCACTGATGCAGAAATGTTTGAATTAGTTTGGGTTGGCAAGGAACACCTTATTGGTGAGTTGATTAAGCTCGAACAAGACAGTGCTGTTGTTCAGGTTTATGAAGATACGACTGGAATCGCACCTTATGACCCGGTATATGGTGCCGGAATGCAGCTTTCAGTCGAACTTGGTCCCGGAATGGTCGGAACTATTTATGACGGCATTCAGAGACCTCTTGAAAAGATTAGAGATATTTCCGGGATTTTTATCAAACGAGGAATCTCGGTACCAAGTCTGGATAGAGAAAAGAAATGGCATTTTGTCCCTTCAGCAAAAGAAGGTGACACTGTTTCCAGCGGAATGGTACTCGGTACTGTTCAGGAAACAGAAAATGTGCTTCACAAAATTCTCGTTCCTCCAAATGAGAAGGGTATTCTTATATCAGTAGTTCCTGAAGGCGACTATACGGTAGAAGAAGTAATCGCTGTATTGGAAAAAGAGGATTCGCAAAAGAAAGACCTTTTCCTCATGCACAGGTGGCCGATACGAAAACATCGCCCGACGAAAGGACGCCTTCCGCTGGATATTCCTCTTGTTACAGGCCAGCGTGTTATAGATACGCTTTTCCCGATTGCAAAGGGAGCAACCGTTTGTATTCCTGGTGGATTTGGTACCGGAAAAACGATGACCCAGCAGGCAGTTGCAAAATGGTGTGACGCGGACCTGATTATTTACATCGGCTGCGGCGAAAGAGGTAATGAAATTACAGACGTACTTACTGAATTTCCGAAACTAATCGACCCGCGCAGCGGCCGCTCTTTGATGGAACGTACGATTCTTATTGCAAATACATCGAATATGCCTGTATCCGCTCGTGAAGCGAGTATTTATACAGGAATTACAATGGCCGAATATTTCCGCGACCAGGGTTATCACGTTGCGGTTATGGCAGATTCGACATCCCGCTGGGCCGAAGCGCTTCGCGAGTTGTCCGGCCGTATGGAAGAAATGCCCGCGGAAGAAGGCTTCCCCGCATATTTGCCAACGAGAATTGCGGAGTTCTATGAGCGGGCAGGTTCAATGGAAACATTGAATGGCGAAAGAGGTTCCGTTTCAGTCATCGGAGCGGTATCTCCTCCGGGTGGTGACTTCTCCGAACCTGTCACCCAGCACACAAAAAGATTTATTCGCTGCTTCTGGGCACTTGACAGAAACCTTGCGAATGCACGTCACTATCCCGCGATTTCATGGCTTGAAAGTTATAGCGAATATCTTTCAGGTCTCGAAGCATGGTGGGCGGAAAAAGCCGGTTCAGAATGGCTTCCAGACAGGACAGAAATTATGGAACTGCTCCATAAAGAGGTAAGACTTCAGCAGGTTGTAAAACTTGTCGGACCTGACGCTTTGCCTGATTCGCAGAGATTTATTCTTGAGGTTTGTACGTTATTTAAAAATGCGTTTTTGCAGCAGAATGCATACGACAAAATTGATACTTATTCTGTCGTCCCGAAACAGGCCAAGATGCTGCATATTATAGTAACTTACTGGAGACGCGGTTCTGAAATGATTAAGAAGGGCGTGACTCTGGTTCAGTTAAGAAAAATGAAAGTATATCAGGACATAATTAAAATGAAGTTCACGATTAGCAACGATGACTTGCAAGCTCTTGACAAAATCGAAGCTTATCTTGAACGTTCAATGGATCAACTGGAGGCGTTACATGCCTGAGACAAACGACAGAGCTTTAATGTCCGGCCGTGAATATATCGGAGTCGATAAAATCGACGGTGCATTGGTTTTTGTTACCAAAACACACCCGGTCGGATTTAGAGAGCTTATTGAGTGTATAGACAAAGATGGAAATACTCGTCTTGGAATCGTATTGGAATCATCGACTAATTGTGTCGTAGCGCAAATTTTCGAGGGGACATCGGGACTTAATCTTCCTGATACTCGTATTCGATTCTCCGGAAAGCCGCTGACAATCTCTATTTCAAAAGATATGTTAGGGCGCGTTTTTAACGGACTCGGCAAGCCTATAGATGGCGGCCCTGCCCAGCGAAGCGACGTTGAATTGAATGTAAACGGAATGGCAATTAATCCGACCGCCCGCGAGTACCCAAGAGATTTTATCCAGACTGGAATTTCCGTAATTGATGGAATGAACACGCTTATCAGGGGACAAAAACTTCCGATATTCTCCGGTAACGGCTTGCCGCACAACGAACTCGCGGCACAAATCGCGCGACAGGCAAAAATTCGCGGCTCAGAAACTGAATTCGCGGTTGTTTTCGCGGCGATGGGAGTCAAGCACGACGTGGCGCAATTTTTCGTTAAATCATTTGAAGAAAGCGGCGTACTCGAAAACGTAGCGTTGTTTCTTTCTCTTGCAGACGACCCATCAATCGAAAGATTACAAACACCAAGAACCGCTCTCACTTTGGCAGAGCATCTTGCGTTTAATGAAGATATGCACGTGCTGGTTGTTATGACTGACATGACGAATTATTGCGAATCGCTTCGCGAAATATCAACGATTCGCGGCGAAATTCCCTCACGTAAAGGTTATCCGGGTTATCTCTATTCCGACCTTGCGGAACTTTACGAACGTTCGGGAATGATTAAAGGCTATAAAGGCTCGATTACATTGCTGCCGATTCTTACAATGCCGAACGATGATATATCTCATCCAATACCTGACCTTTCCGGTTATATCACCGAGGGACAAATCGTATTTGAAAGAGATATGAACGGCAGGGGGATTTATCCTCCGATTGCCGGTTTGCCTTCGCTTTCGCGTTTGATGAAAGACGGTATCGGCGAAGGCATGACAAGAGAGGACCATCCGCACCTTGCAAGCCAGTTATTTGCGGCTTACAGTTATGTAAAGGATGTTCGTAATCTCGCGTCGGTAATTGGTGAAGAAGAGCTTACGCCGCTTGACCATAATTATCTCGATTTCGGAAAAGAATTCGAACAGAAATTCGTTTCGCAGCGGCATGACGAGGATAGAAGTATTGAGCAAACTCTCGACATAGGATGGGAAGTTCTTAGAACTCTGCCAGTAGATGAGTTGCACAGAATTACGGATGAGGAAATTGAAAAATTCTACGGGAAGTAACAGGTAAGTAAGTATGACTCAACTGAATTATGCACCAACGAAAACTAATTTGCTTCGTTTGAAGAGCGATTTGAACTTTGCAAAGCAGGGATATGAGCTTTTGGATCAGAAAAGAAATATCCTTATCATCGAGCTTTTATCGCTGGTTGACCAGACTACCGATTATCAAAGTCGAGTCGATGAAGCTCTCGCAAAGGCATATCAGGCACTTGAAGAAGCCGTACTTGATATGGGCAAATTGAAGGTACAGTATCTTACCGGTGCGGTAAATATTACTACTGATATTGTTATCCGCTCAAGAAGAGTGATGGGAGTTACTCTGCCTGTTGTGGAAACTGAGTTCAAGGAAGTTCCTCCATATTACAGCCCGATGGGGACAAGTTTCTGGATAGATAGTTCAATCAGCTTTTTTAAGCAAACTCTGAGTCTGCTTGGCAGATTGTCAGAATTAAAAATATCCGTATTGCGGCTTGCAAATGAAGTCAAAAAAACTATAAGGAAAGTTAATGCTCTCGAGAAAATTGCTATTCCTGACCTGCAGGAGACCGTTCATTTTATTCAGAGCAGGCTCGAAGAAAACGAGCGTGACATGTTTGTTTTAATGAAACTGGTTAAGAGTAATCTCGAAAGAAAAAGACAAAAGACTTTTGGAGAATAATTGTGAGTAAACCCGTAAAAAAAATCATGGTTTATATCGACGGAACGGAACAGTCAATTACCGCCGCACAGTATGCGATTTGCATGGCGTCTTTCTCAGATGCCGAACTGATTGCTCACTATGTGATAAATATTAAAGCAATGGACGACTTGCTAAAGGCAAGAATTTTCCTCCAGGACGAGGAGCTTGAGTACGAGCATGATATGGAAGCCGACGCAGAACGCTATCTCAATTATGCCAACGAGCTTGCTATTGCCAAGGGAGTCACAATTACAAAAAAGACGAGCAGGGGAAGCGTGAGCAAGGAACTCGTTGATTCCATAAAAGAAGAGAATGTAGATATGCTCGTAATCGGCGAGTTATCGCATATCAGGAGCAGGATGGATGAATTTTATGACGAAACAGAAAGAGCAATGCGTTCTGCTCCATGTTCTGTTCTTATCGTAAAGGACCCGATGAAGGTCTGGGAATTGTACGAATCATTAGTATAAAAAAAATGAGGATTTGGTAAAATATTTGGCTTTTTTCGTAAATACTTAGTATAATAATTTTTTTTAAATTAAATGCAAAACAAGTCATTATCCAGAGAACATATTTATAGTTCAGGACAGTAGGGTGTGCTGTGCACACCTTCCTTAAAATTGGTGTGCATAGCACACCCTACAGAGTACAGGAGAATGGTTAAATGTCTTTAATTGATTTGGTTGTTGAAAACATCATAAAAATACCTTTGGAATCTACTGACAAACCTGATGTCTTACGTGAGCTTGTTCAGGTTCTAAAAGATGCAGGAGAAATTACCGATTTCGATACCGCACTGGCCGCGGTTCAGGATCGTGAAGATAAACAAAGTACAGGCTTAACCGATGGAATCGCGGTTCCTCATGCCAAAACGCCCGCTGTTACAAGCTTAAAGCTTGCTCTTGGCATTTCACCGGAAGGAATTGATTTTGATTCTATGGATAAACAGCCATCGAAGCTTTTCTTTCTTCTATTAGCAGCACCTGGCATGTCCGGCCCGCACGTAGAAGCTCTTGCCGAAATAGCAAAGCTCGCCCGCTCAAAGGCTTTCTGCAAAGCATTGGTCAACGCCGAAAACGCAAAAGAAGTAGTAGAGCTGCTCACAGGCGATTAAATATAAAAGCCGCAGAGTAACAAAGCTGCAATTCATCCTTCGTAGTAGCTACTACGGAGAACGGAAGGCACAGAGAGAAAGACGTTGCCTGCCAGGCCATAGCTTTAGCGAAGGCTGGTCATTCTGAGCGCAGTCGAAGAATCTGATAAGAATAGAAACTTCTATATATTATTTTAGCCACAGAGGCCTCAGAGAACACCGAGGTAATAAGACCATACTTGGCATGAAGTAGTCTTGTACGAAGTCAGGTCATTGCGAACGGAGTGCGGCAATCTTCCAACAATTATTCTCCCGCAAAGGACTTTGTCATTCCGCACTTGTTGCGGAATCCAGAAAAAAACGCACCTCCCTCGGAGTCCCAGGGACCTACAAATACTTAAGTTCTTTTGCTCTTATATGTTATTCACCAACGACCAACGACTAAACACTATCGCGGTCCACTATGACATTAATAAATCAGCAGGAAAGGAATTTATAAAGTCTATTAATCAATGATTCAAGGTCTTTTGTCTGGTATTCCCATACTACAAGAATTCGCCAATTACCTCAAGTAGGGTGCGTTACAACGCACCGAATAAAAAGATGATTGGTGCGTTACAACACACCCTACAAATGCCATTTTTCTTCCGGACACTTTTATTTCTTTATTCTTTAGATTCATAGCATACCCATTCCACTGCGGCTTGACAATAATCACCTGTAAATATGGGTTCATTGGTGAGTCGTTGGATTAAATTGTAAACCATTACATCTGCTTCTGCAATTTGTTGAACAATTTCTACAACTTCCTGTATGAGCTTTTCCCTCCATTCATCATTTTTAATAAGATTCTCTATTCCCTTCCCTAAATCATGAGCAATTTCATTTCGTGCATCTCGAGCTATTACAAGTTTCTCCTTTAGATAATCATTTAAGGTTTTGAATTCTTCTTTGTCTTTACTTGCAAACGGTTCTACAGCGTGATTTAACTCTTTGATGATTTTATTAATCCGCACATTGAGAATTTGTTTTTCGAGGTTTTCAAAAAAGTTAATTAATTCTTGTGTATTGCGATTTCCCATTCTTTTCTTCATTTCCATAACGGTTTGAAGTGCTTTGCAGTTTATTTCAAAATTGGTAGCAAATGCCAGAGCACGCCCTATGATTCCATAGATTTCGTCCTCTCTTTCAGAAAGAATAATAGGTAAATTAGTCATCTTAAATCTCCGAGTACCTTTTATTTGACATAAATTATGCTTATATATCTTTAAACTTTTGTTTCAACTCATAACTATTTTCACAAACAGACTTAATCTCTAATTCAGTGAAACCTAACATCTGAAGTAAGTGAAGTTGGAATATTGCTTCCATTTTGAAACAAAGCATTAATAAGTTTCTACCTTTTACAGCCACAGATTCTAAGGAGTTGTCATAATGTGTTAGATAGTTTCTCGTGTTAACAATATCCCTTATTAATTTATTTCGCTCTTCATTGCTTCCAAGGATTTCTTTGAATGGTTCGATAATTTTTTTTATTCTATTTCTAAGACTTACTTCATTTCCATACATTAATCTTCCAGATAGCCATTTTCGATTTTCCTCAGGACACTGCTCAATTAACTTCTCGGTTATTTCTTTAAATACTAACTCATCCATTAATTTATCATTTGTTGTTCTACGATGGTATGTTTCAAGTACGTGGGCTAATGATAAGAATTTTCCATCTAAGTACTTGTGTGCACCAGTTTTTGTGGAGAAATACAAATATAATGCTGGATCAATTTCTTCGTATGTATCAAACCATTTATTAACTATACGTTCAGCATTTTCTTCGATTTGTTTAAATCGAAATAACATTCTATGCCAATCAATTTTGGATTTAGATTTAGTATATGGTAAGCCTGCATAATATATTTGTATAGAAATTGGAAATGTTCTGCCATCACCATAATCTTTGCGAATTGAATCAGACGTTGCTGAAACATATTCTATGCATACTGTTTTATCAATAGCAAAACATAGAAGTGTATTGATTTTATAAGCTGCGGAGATAAAATCATTGAGCATTCGTTCCTGATGAGATTTAAGCTTGAAATAGGTCTTCTGTGTAATCTTCGCTTCTTTTTGATGTGGAAATCCAGGGAGACTCCACGAAAATGTAATTAATAATTCCATTCCGTTATTTAGATTTAGAGATATTTCTTTGGGGGGAACGTATGTTATTGAAGCCGTTTTCTCTTCATGTTCTACTTTTATCCCGCTTATTCCAACCCATTCGTCGATACCCTCTACCGAAAATTGAAAATTATTAAACAAGACATCTTCTTTGTCATCATAAGCGATACCAATAAAAGCCCTATTAACACAGATAATGGATTTGGATATACCACCAAATGCAATATTGGTTTTTTTATAGAAACAATTGTCCAGTGTAACTAAGCCGTGCTGTTCAATATGGCCAATAATTCTTTCTAACTTAATAATTTCATTAAAAGCTCTATTAATTCCTTCAATACTTTCATCGAATAGGCCAACTATTTCAAGCTCAATATTTCCACCATCTTCAATAATAAGAGTACCAGGAATCCTTTTTTCCGGGGCAGAAGGAAGCCAAAAATAACCTGTTTTTTTTAATTCATCTATTATACGCATATTCACCTCTATAAGATTGGGTATTTAGTAGGGTGCGTTGCAACGCACCAATTCCTTATTTATCTGGTGCGTTATAACGCACCCTACGAATTATGAGAATCACACCATTTTAAATTACTCTCCTATTGAATTTTTAATATTTTCGAAATCTGGCTTTTTACAATTTTCATTACATTGGCAAAGCCAATTTTCTGGATATATTTCATTTTTTACCCATCGATGGAAGGTTGAATATTTCCATTGATGTGGGCATTTGACATATCCGTGTTTTACTGGATTGTAATGAATATAATCCATGTGTTTTGCAAAATCTTTTTGACTTCGTATCAGGTGTTCCCAAAACCTTCTCTGCCATACGCCACGTTCACTTCTTTTTGTTCTTGATAAAGACACTTTTTTATCTGAGCCGCCATTAGCAAACCATAATTTAGTAAACTTTGATTTTATTAATCTCCATCGTAGAGAATAATTGTCGTCCTGCGGCATATTCCATATACAATGAATATGATCTGGTAAAAGAACAATACCTTGTATTTTAAATGGATGCTTCGCTTGAACTTCTTTTATAACCTGATGGAGAATTTCTTGTGCAATTGGATTATCAAAAATCTTTCGCCTGTCATAAGTTATAATTGTGAAAAAATAAGTTCCACCATCGCCAAACCATCTTTTGTAATCAGGCATATTACCTTACCTATTTTTTTTTATTGGTGCGTTATAACGCACCCTACGTATTTATAGGGTATCTTCCTTGGAACGACTTAAAACATCTCTTTTTGCGAGGTTAGCGGTTAATTTACAATATACTTATATGGATGGGGAATAACAAGTAAAAAACTCAAAGAAAAAAGTGAAAAAATCTGTTCTTGACTAGTACTATCTATATAAAGGGAATATGTCTTGCAAAAATAGATTTAATGGTTATTAATATGTAAATTAATATAAGGATAAAATATGGGACAAAAATCAAGAAATTGGTCGCGGGAAGAGTTAATAATTGCATTTAATTTATATTGCAGGATGCCGTTCGGCAGTATAGATAAATCAAATACTGACATTATAGAGGTAGCTAAATGTATAAATAGGACGCCGAGTGCATTATCTATGAAAATGAGTAATTTTGCGAGCTTGGACCCATTCCATAAGAATCGCAACGTTAAAGGTTTGCAGCATGGAAGTAAGCAGGATAAAATAATATGGGATGAGTTTCATGAGGATTGGTCCGGCCTTGCTTATGAAAGTCAAAAATCATTGAATGAGCTATCGAAAACGACTAAGAGGGATTATTCAAACCAAGAATCTTTGCTTGGTAGAGATATTATAACTGAAACTCAAAGAATAACTCGCGTTCGTTTAGTGCAGAATTTCTTCCATGACGCCGTGCTTTCCAGTTATGGTTATTCGTGTGCCGTATGCAAAATCAGTTTATATAAAATGCTGAATGCAAGTCATATCATACCTTGGTCTGTGAATAAGCTCAGGCGTGCAGATCCGAGTAATGGTTTATCTCTTTGTGTGTTTCATGACAGGGCGTTCGATAGGGGGCTTTTCACTGTAGATAATGAATATAAAATCGTATTGTCTAAAGAAGCCAAGCAGGTAATCGATGCTCCGAAATTATATAGAGTTGGTTTGCAGGAAATCGAAGGTGATAAACTAAGCCTTCCGAAGAAATTCAATCCTGACCAGGAAGCTTTTGCTTATCATAGAGAAAAAGTATTTTTGTCTTAATTTTTGAATAAAATTATTTCTGATTATCAAGTTGCATTTTGATTAAATCAATGATATTTTCGTAATGCTCTGCAATAAATCTGGCCTCTTCAGAATCTGAACATTCTTCTGTTACATCTCCAAAGTGTGAATAACCTCCTTCAAGGTATCGTTCTGTTGTTTTCCAAATAATCATACGTTCTGTTAAGCCGTCTATTATCTGGAAAACATCGATTAGGGGTAAGCGTAAAGTAACGAATTTTTCCATGATTTCTCCTTGTATTTTAATGGAAATAGTAATTCACAAAAGAAAATCATAATTTTCAGGGTAAATCAACGGACTATGAGTCACGTTTTGTTTTTGATGATTAAAAGATTTAGATGTATTTTGAGGTCAATTTCAATGAGAAAAAAGGCGGCGGGGCGGTAGAAATTTTGAGAATTTTAATGATACAATACTGATGTTTTGATTTCATTTAGGTTTTATTAATATTTTTTTAGCGTTAAAAAAGTAGTTGACAGGAATTGTTTATATTGTTATTATAGCCTTGTTTCCTGCATAATATTTGCAGTTTAAGGAAATATGAAATAAGGCCAATGAATACTCTAAATAAAAAAATATTGTAAAAAATAATATTTTTTTTGAATTAAGTGTTGACGTGATTCGTATTTCATGTAGAATACACGAGGATTGGTGGTCATGTGAAGAGTGTAACTCATCGCTTGGCCGCTATTGTCTTTATGGAAAACGAAAGTTTTCAAAGCTATTTGACAAGTTAACAGTTAAGCCAGAAATTATAAAGCTTCTTTATGAATATAATTCTTTTGAAGTGATACGCCTCATATGTAATGAGGTGAAAAAAAGCAGCGAAAGTGCAGCATTCCGAATCGTATACGTTTGATTCGGGTAATGCTTAAATAAAAACCCCGAACGACGGGGTATATAAATAATCGGTGTATTATAGCCGACACTTTTGGATGCGTATGCCAAGGTGTTGAGCCTTTCATTGACGATAGCTCTGCGACGCTTTATCGCGACGTAGAGATTCGACGATATAAATTGAAGGGTTTGATCCTGGCTCAGAACGAACGCTGGCGGCGTGGCTAAGACATGCAAGTCGAACGGACCATTAATT
>JAFGPS010000171.1 GCA_016936075.1 Sedimentisphaerales bacterium
TCAGTCAATAAAACTTGGACGCGATGATTCTATCCGCTCATTTTCTCGAACATGGCCCATGCAGCCAACGGGACTAAGTACGAGGAACATGCTTGCACTTGACTTATCAAATCTGAAAGATTCAGTAAAAGAAGAAGTCGCAAAGCAGGTAAATACCTTTATTAACGATTTTACTCAAGCTAATCCGAAACCTGTCACTCGAGAACCTGTTGAAGCCGATATTTTAGCTTTAAGAAAAATATTGTTTGAAATGGAAACAGGTACTGAATTTAAAATAAGTGTTAGAAATGAAAATAGCCCGCAAATGCAGGCAATAAAAAAACTTGAAATGGACGGTTCTAATGAAACGGTTGATGTTCTTTTGAAATGTCTGACAGATGACAAAATGAATATCATTCTCAAACAAAATGCCTTAATAGCATTGGCACGAATCGGAACTGAACCTGCAATCGAGGCTATTAAGAAATTCGAACGATGGAGTCAAAAACGTTACACAAATCCGGCTCCATTTTATATGAGTACACAGCCATCAATTATAGACCATCTAATTTCAGGAGATTTAAAACCATTAGCTCAGGCAAAAGATAAAGACAATAAAACATGGGGCATTGTCTGGATTAAAAAATTCGGGCAGGAGGATATTTATCTTACATCTCAAATCGAAAACGAGCATTGGTCAGAACCTGTTTTAGTAAATCTTCCCATAAAGCTTACGCCACAGGATTACAGCAAAATACAATGGAACCTGAAAATAGAAGGAGAGACTTTTAAAGTCACCTACAATGGCGAAACTTATGAATCAACAATAAGTAACGAGTTGATAGATACTGACAAAGACGGATTCCCTGATATAGTCGAAGCGAGATTGTCAACTGATCCTAAAAATCCAGATTCCGATGGAGATAGCATACCCGATGGAAAAGATTCGAATCCGCTTACACCAAAACATAACGAAACAAACGATACAACAGAAATCTACCAGGCGGTATTTTCAGTTATGTTCGCAACAAGTAATAGCCGCAATGCAATAGTAGTTGTAGATAGAGGTGAATTCGCAAAACTGGAATACAACGGCTACGCAGGTCCTGTTATTAGAATTGCCGAACATATAGAAGGTTGTGTAAATTTAACTTCGATAGATATAAAATATCAATCCGAAGACGAAGCCAACGTAACTATAAGTGACCATGTAGCTTCACTATCAGCAAGCGGCCACGATGTGAAACTAAAAAAGATACACGGCAAATGGGTGGTAGTTTCTTTTGAGATGACATGGATTTCATAAACTTGATTATTCATAGGAATTTTAAAATGAGAAAACAACTATTTATAACATTATTTACTCTTTGTTTCATTTGTTCTGTCTCTTCCGCAATTTCTAATAATTATAAAGTTGATTCATTGCAGGAAACTATATACGGCGTTTCAACTTTAAAAGGTGTTAAATTAATTTATCCACAAGTAATCATCAGTATTAGAGAAGGAAATAACGAAACTACTGGCTCATCTTTTCAAATTGGTTTGGATTCGAGAAAAATTGAATCAGAGATTATGAAGACTTTAATAAGAGCCGGCTTTTTGATAGCAGATGGACTTAATGGACAAAAAGAAGATTCTCCTTTATATCTGAATGTTACAATCACAATAAGAACCGACGATAGGAACAATTCGATTTACCCGACATTTATAACTACCGAAGCGCTTCAATATGTAAAACTTAACAGGGAAAATTCAATTGGAACATTCAACCGTACCTGGCCTATGTTTCCATATGAAATAACGCGAAATTTATTATTATTGGAAAAAGATACTCTTGTAAATTCTATAAATGAGGAAGTTACAAAGCAGGTTCAATATTTTGTAAATGATTTGGTCGCCGCTAATCCGAAACCGATCACTCGAACTCCGGTTGAAG
Organism: Sedimentisphaerales bacterium; assembly: GCA_016936075.1. Taxonomy (GTDB): domain Bacteria; phylum Planctomycetota; class Phycisphaerae; order Sedimentisphaerales; family Anaerobacaceae; genus JAFGPS01. The sequence goes on from JAFGPS010000171.1 coordinate 1,916, forward strand.
TCGATATCGCGGCTTTGAGAAAAACATTGTTTGAAGATGCTTCGGAACTTAGAGGTACTTTTAGAGTTAGAAATGAAAATCCTAAACTTCAGGCTATAGAAAAACTCGAATCCTCCGGCTCAGATGAAGCTGTTAGTCTCTTGTTGGAATTTTTAACTGACAATAGGAAGGATAGATTACTTAAACATCATGCACTTACTTCGCTTGGAAGAATAGGAACTGAATCTGCAATCGAAGCTATAAATAAATTCGAAAGATGGAGTCAAAGACGTTATACAAATCCCCTTCCATTATATATGGGGCCGCAGGAATCTGCGATAGATCATGTTGTCGCAATGCCAATGCAGCCATTGGCACAAACCAAAGACAAGAATGGCAAAACATGGGCTATCATACCATTGTATAATTTTTATAAGATAGAACCTGGTTTGACTTCATTAATGGAAAATGACCAGTGGTCCGAACCAATCCTACTAAATTTTCCTGATATGCCTGAACCTCGTCGTTTATCGGAAACTGCTTTAGATACTCAGTATAAGTTACAGGTCGATGGCGACTCCATAAAAATTACCAGCAATGATAAAACTTACGAAACTACTATCAGTGAACAAATAAAAGATACCGACAACGATGGTTTGCCTGATACTATTGAAGCTCGAATGAAAACCGATCCTAAAAATCCCGATTCAGATGGTGATAGTATAGCAGATGGCAAAGATTCCAATCCGCTTACTCCAAAACACAAAGAAACCAACGATACTACAGAAATTCGGCAGGCTGTTTTTTCAGTTCTTTTCGCGACTACAAGCAGCCGGAACACGGTTATCATAGTAGATAGAGATGAATTTGCAAAACAGGAGTATTATGGTTTCGCCGGTCCGGTTCTTCGCCTTGCTGAACATATTGAAGGATTTGTAAATGTAACATCGATAGATATAAGGTATCAATCGGAAGATGCTGCTACAGTCAATATAAGTGATCACGAAGCTTCAATGGCTGCCAGCATGCATGAAGCTAAACTTCAAAAAATACACGGCAAATGGGTCGTAGTTGAATTCAGATTGACATTGATTTCATAAAAATCAGGGTATACTAAGAAACTATTATTCTGGATTATAATTAAATAATACGTTATAATAACATATATTGTACTGTCTTGAAAAAACAGTATCCTGAAATTTATGTTTTCAATGAGATTAAGATGAAAAGATTTCTCACAATTTTGTTAATGTTAATTTTATGTGCATGCTTCCTTGAAGGTTGTGTCACCGCAACTACCAAACCTGAACCCGAAGAAATAGTACAGGAGCCTGTAAACCCCGTAATAAATTCAGAGTTAATCAAAACTCAGCAGGAAATTGTAGAACTTCGCCAGAAAATATTTAATGATACTCAAATAAAAATTGAAAACGCCCAGGCAACTCTTCATGACTTAATCGACGCAAGAGCAAAACTCGCTGAAGCAAAAATCAAGCTCGCCGAGTTCCAGGATAGAAACGATCTTTTAGTACAGGAACTGCAAACTCTCGTACAATTTTATATCAATGCAAGAGGCAAGTTTTTAGAACAACTCGAATCCGGCCAGGGAAAAGGAAAAGAGCTTTACGAGATTGAGATAGCATTAAAGGAAACAAATATCCGGCTAACTCAAATCATAACCAATTTATATCCGTCCGGCGTACAGGGCAAAGAACAATAAACCGAATTATTAAACCCAGCTTTGAGTCATTTACGCCGCTTCGCTCTCCTTGTCATTTTTTGCGATTTCAGACTGACTAAGAGCTGCCAGACCTCCGATTGCTCCTAAGTTCATTGTTTCCAATGCAGAGCTTGGTACAATTATCATTGAGCCTTTTTCTTTCAATCCTTCGAATAACATATTCATGCCGCGAAGTTGCAATGCGACTGGATTGGACTGGTATTGTTTTGCCGCCTGTGCGAACTTTTCAGCAATTTCTGTTTCAGCGGTGCCGAGAATAATTCTTGCGTGACGTTCACGTTCGGCCTGTGCTTCTTTAGACATTGCGTCCTCGAGGTCCTTTGGCAAAATAATGTCACGAATCTCTACCGATTGAACTGTAATTCCCCACGGATTTGTTTTTTCATCGAGAATTGCCTGAAGTTTCTTTCCAAGCATCTCCCTATGAGTCAAAAGTTCTGATAGCTGGTGAGTACCGATTATGTCACGAAGTGCGGTTTGCGCCGAGAGAATAATGGCGAGATAAAAACTTTCAACTTCGAGAATTGCTTTCTTCGCATCCCAGACCATCCAGAAACAAATCGCATCGACATTTACAGGGACAGTGTCTTTTGTAAGAGTTGATTCAGAACTGAAATCGGTCGAGCGGATTCTCATATCGACAGATTGTACGATTGTTTCGATAATCGGAATAATAAAGAATGGTCCCGGTCCTTTAAGAGATTTGAATCTTCCAAGCCGCAATACAACCGCCCTTTCCCATTGATTGGCAATCTTAATTCCAAAGAAACATATGCTTGCCGCAATAGCGGTTATTATAATAATGTAAACATTCCATTGCATCCATTCGCCTGCAACGAGCCTGTTAAGACAAGCGCCAACAATTATAACTACGGCTGCAACTAAAGCGGCAACCCAGTTCAGTGACGCGGCTTCGGCTTCCAGTTGTGAAGTCGCCTTATACTCTCGAGTAAGTCCCTGAAGCAAACTTTTATTTTTCTTATCTGCCATTTTCCAATCTCCTTTGCAAATGTTCCACTATCTCTTTAAAAGTAAAATTATATTGTTGGCCGCGAGCGACAAGTTCATCGCATATTTGTCCGAGCATTCGTTCTTTTTCAAAATCGTTTATTTCAATCTTCTTATTAGATACAAAAGTTCCAGTGCCCTGCTGTGTATCCAGTACGCCAAGTATTTCCAGTTCAGAATATGCTTTTCTTACTGTATTGGGATTTATTTCCAATTGAACCGCAAGTTCTCGAACAGTCGCTATCTGCTCGCCCGGCATAAGACGTTTCGATGCAATCCCATATCGAATCTGGTCAACTATCTGTCGATAAAATGGTACGCCGCTTTTTATATCTAATTTGAACTCAATCATTCAAAACTCCAAAACATATCCTAACTCTATTCCTATATAGCTATAATGTACTATACCTATAGCACACTGACAAGTATTTTATATTGATTTTTATAATATTTTTTATTTTCTTTTGTCAAAATAGGCAAAAACCGCTTTTTTCGTCAAAAAATAGGCATCAGGGTAGATTTTCAATGAGCTAAAAATACTTGACGAACCTGCCCAATAAGATACACTAAAAGGTTTGTTTCAACTATCCTTTGGCCCCGGTGGTCGAAGGATGAATTTGTTTTTAAGGAGTTACAATAGTGAAAGAAGCTATTGCAAAAGCTGGTGCATTAATAGAAGCGATGGCGTATATCCGAAAGTTTCTCGGACGCATCGTAGTAGTAAAACTTGGCGGCAGTATTCTCGATGATATTGCATTACAAAAAGAACTGCTCGCAGACGTGGCGTTTATGTCAACAGTAGGTATAAGGCCCATTATCGTTCACGGCGGCGGAAAAGCTATTACACGCGCTATGAACGATGCAGGATTGGAAGCTACATGGGTTCAAGGCAGAAGATATACCGACGAGCGAACACTAACCATCGCAGAGCATACACTCGTTCATAAAGTCAATACCCCGATTTGCCAGATGCTCGAAGAGATGGGTTGCGAAACCATGGCTTTGCATTCGCTGAGCAGTTGCGTTATGTTCGCTGAGCCTTTGCGTCTTGATGGGCCTGATGGCCGGAAACTTGACCTTGGTAAAGTTGGAAAAGTTACAAGCGTTAACGCTCAGCTTTTGAAAAAACTTTGTGACGCTGGTACAATTCCAGTAATCGCTTCTGTCGCTAAGGACAAAACCGGAGGCAAGTTGAATGTTAACGCTGATACAGCAGCGGGTAAAGTAGCCGCTGAAGTAAAAGCGGAAAAGCTTGTCGTTGTTAGTGATACTCACGGCATACGAATGGATATTAACGACCCAGATAGCTGGATTTCCAGTCTTAACGAGAAGCAGATAAAGGAAATGATAGAAGCTGGAATTATTACAGACGCGATGTTCCCTAAGGTAGAAGCATGTATGACTGCTCTCGAAGCAGGAGTTGAAAAGGCTCATATCATCGACGGAAGGATACCCCATTCTTTGCTTTTAGAAATCTATACCGACAAGGGAATTGGAACACAGATTATTAAAAATTAATTATATACAGGTAAGAATAAAATGACTAAAGAAGAAACAATAGAA
>JAFGPS010000172.1 GCA_016936075.1 Sedimentisphaerales bacterium
CGCTCCGGCTACGCCTTCGCTCCGTTACACTGTCATCATACCATGTTTGTTCAGTAAGTGTCAGATAAAGTTTTAACTAATACATTTGATTCGATCCAAATTTGTCCTCCATGAGTTTCAACCGCCTTTTTAACAAGTGACAAACCAATCCCGGCGTATCCTGAAACTTCCCATCTTTCCAGTGTCTGAAACATTTTAAATATCTTATCATGATATTTTTTCTCTATTCCGGGACCGTTGTCGGATATACTGAATTCCCAATACTTCGGACGTTCTGTAAAGTTTATTTCTATTAAGCCGGCAGATTTATCTATGAATCTCGCTGAATTTTGTATTAAGTGATGGAATATTTGAGTCATTCTGTTTTGTTCGCATTTGATAACAGGAAGCTCTCTTTTTATATTAATCTTAATATTTTCTGGTAAATCTAATGATGAAATAACATCTTGTATTAAATCATTTATATTTATTGCATCAATTTTACAGGGAGACGATATAAGTCTTGTATAAGCAAGCAAACCGTCTATCAAACTATGCATACGTTGTGTGCGAATGTCAAGCTGTTCTAATTTAGTCTTTGCTTCTTTACTTATTTCGCTGGAATGATCATTTTTGAGCCATTCGGTTAAGGTTGATATTCCTCTCAGAGGTGTTTTCAGGTCATGTGTCATTACATAAGCTAATCGAGTTAACTCTTCATTGGATTTCATGACCTGTTCCAGGAGCGAAACCTGTTTTCGCTCTGCTTCTTTACGCTGCGAAATATCACGCACATATTCAACCACACCGGTTGGTTTTCCTGATGCATCAAGTATCGGAAATGCAAAAAGTTCCAAATCAAATGCTACTTCATCTTTGTTAACAAGTTTAACCTCTTCCATTTCAAGCTCACCTGTTTCAAGAGCACGTAAACAAGGGCAATTTTCACATTTTTTCTCACGCATATGATATGCTTGATAACATTTCTTTCCTTCCAGAGGTATCGAATGAGCATAATATTTTTCCATAGCCCCATTAACGCGAATAATATCAAGATCCGGGCTTAAAACACTGATACCATCCTGAATACTCTCAAGAATATCAGAAAGAAAAATTTCTCTTTCCAGTACAGATTGCTCCGCCTGTTTACGTACTTCAACTTCCTGTCGAAGTTTTTGGTTTACATCCATTAACTCTTTAGAGCTTAAATCCAGTGAACGCTCAATCAGGTTTCTATCTTTGTCAAAGCCCTCATAAGCTTCACTGATCGAATCGAACAGTGGAAGAAGTTCTTTTGGAATAGTGTCGATATTTCCAAGAAATTTATGAATTTGTCGACTTAATAATGTATTCATTTAATAATTTATTCTTCGCAAAAAGTTGTTATCGTCATTGTCTGATTATGTAGTTCAGCTTGCTTGTTTTGTGGTTCAACCGGGCAAATCTCACCATAAGAATAAAAACCTGTAAGTGCTGCCTGGCTGCCCAATACGTTTTGTACATTTTCTACTTCTTCATCAATTCTTTGTTTAAGTACAAGTTTTCTACCAACGCAACTGATAAGTATTGCAAGGTCCGGTTTTACAGAACCTGTTACCTGGCTATCGCGAGCCGATACTGCGGCACCTTCTGCCAGACGGTCGAAATTAGCTTTCATTAATCTTGCATTGCAACCTTGCGGGATATCTCCAGCGAATGTCATGCTTCCATCTTTTTCGTCAACCGCCAATATTGTTCTTACAAGTCTCTCATTTGAGCCATCCAAAGAAAGACTCAATGGGAATAACAATCCAGTAGCAGGAAGACCATCTGCCTGGTCACCAAGGTAAGTTTTATATAATTCAAGTGCCGGCTGATTATCGAGTTCAAATAATACGTTGTCTTTTGAACGTGTTATAAGACGATCAGGACCGAATGTATCCCTGCCTCCCTGTGAACCGTAACCGATTTTTATTGCATTGCCGTAAAGTCCTATAGCCGCTACTGTATGTTTGCCGCAATTTTCATCCAGTATGACAAGAGTTTCCTCGAATCGAGCCTGATCACCAGCTAATCCACCTGTGACAGAAACACCTTCTGGAAGCTTGCTTCGCAATCCTTTTGATAATGCACTGCCGTTAATATTCAGACCATTTGACAAGACAAAAACATGTACCAATCCATCCTTTTTTAATCCTTCAGCCAATTGCTGGCCTGCTTGGTATGTATCAGCCATGTTGGTAATATTTGTCTGAGAAAACATTAAAGGTGTATCTTCAAAGAATACTGCTGTTGCTATCATCGAATCGTCATAAACAGAAGATCCCGCGATTTCACCTGCAGTAGAGCATCCTATAATATGTGCATTGGGGTAGAATTTTCGGACTTCATTAATGCGTTCATTATCTATCAATAATTTTCTTTCACCAAAAAGGAAGACTGCCTGTGCCTTTTCAGCGATTCCGTTTGAAGATATGGAACGCCAGCCGGTGTTTTCAATCCATTGTTTTTGTGTCGTTTTCATTATTTTCTCCAAAGAAGTTCATTTTAGATTTAGATTTTATCTTCAATATTATAAGACTAAGACATACGGATTACGTCAAATCAATGGTATTCTATCGGTGCTAAAATAATGCGGCTTAAGTTGATTTTTGGAGTGAAAACAATAAAATATCCGTAACGGCCTACTTATCTCTAAGCAAAGGGCGAATAATATAATAATAAATAAACTACTGTTTGGGTTATATCTATATGTCAAAAAAAAAGACTGGTTTAGCTAATCGTCATCTTCATCATCATCGAAAACATCTTCTTCGCCATCGAAATCCTCTTCATCATCATCGTCTTCAAACGAATCCTCATCAAAATCCGAGAAATCAACGAGGCTATCGTCTGATGGTTCAAAATCATGGTCTTCATCAAAGGAATCTAAATCTTCATCTTCATCCCACATGTTTGTTTATCCTTAATAAATAAAAAACTAATCACATATCAAGTATGTTCAAATTTGCTATATACATTGTTATTATATATTTAGCATGATTTTACAAAAAAGTTTTTTAAAAAAAAGTATTTTTATAAATTTTTTTTATCTATTTAATATTGCGGTTAGATTTGGGGTTTTAGTTGGTGTTTTGCGATGTTTTATGATATTCGAGTCAAAATATTTTCAATAACCAGCTCCACGGTGGGATTTTGAGAAGAATCATGACTATTTGGAGGATAAAACCGGCTCCTGCGAAAATATACATATCTTTGCACTTCTGCTCCGAGCCTTCATTTTGAAACTTACACCAGGCAGGTATGAAAATAAGAAGGGGCAGTGCAAGGTACAGGCCGCAAAGAAAAACCAGTATTTTCAATTTACCAGGCAGTGGTTCGGAGGCTACTTTACGTATTTCTTCCTCCTGTGCTTTAATTCTTGCATGCCATTGGTCATTGAGTTCTTTCATTTTTTCGGGAGGCAATTTGCGTCTGGCAAGCTCAACTTTCGCGAAATGTACTGCTTCCGGCAGGTGCAATTTTGTGTGGGCATACTCAATGAGGTCTATATCAGACAAATTCTGAATAAAATCTTCAACTTCTCGTTCCATGCTTATTTAGGAATAGGTACATGGACAGGAATACGCTCACTATTCGTGTGCCTAAGTCCTAACTCCTATACTTAAGCCGTGATTTTATTACTAATATTATGACCTTATGAAAAATGAAATGCAACAAAAATCCCACTAAAATAACAATTCAATATCTGGAAGCTATAGCTCCTAAAAGCTCTGCGCTTTACGCTAAGTTTTACCTATTTTTTCATATTTTCAGTTTCAATCAAACCAACAGAACCTTTACCTATGCCAAGGAATCCGTATGGCGTATTAACAAACCTTGATACAGGTTTACCATCAAGAATGTTATTATCAAGGATTTGAGTCTCTCCATTAATTATATCTTTTATGAGAATTTGTTGCTTTCCAACTCCTTCATAATGAATATTCCATACTTTATTCTCGCAAGTAGCTGTATTCGATAAAATAAGAGCATTTTGTATTAAATCATCTAAATAAGTATCGGTAATAAGCAGGCCATCTCTGCTTGTGCTCTTTAATCTCAATAATTCAACCTGTTCATCAGTAAGTTCGTTTTCAATAGAATTTATCCGTTTAACCTTTCAAGTACTTATATCCATTTTCCAAAGCCCGACCCATTTATCCAATTCAGTACTTTCTCGGGATGGTTTGTTAAGTATAAATAATAATTTATCAGGCTCAATAAATTTCATATTAGTTATTAGATAAGGGTGACCGGCATTGAATGGTTCTTCACCTTGTAAAGAACTGCATAATATTGATTCCCATTTCCCTGTTTTAGGAGTGAATATACCTAAGCCGCTTTCCTGATTTTTATCTCCATAAGCTACCAATATATTGTTACCATCTCTGGCTATTGAAGAAATTAAGACAGAGGGAAGGCCATCCTTGTGAGTATAAACCTTAGCATTCTTTAATGTTTGAGGCATTCTTTTATTAGAGATTTCCTGAATGGAACGAGCATTCCTTTGATTAGCCATTGCAGTTAATCTCTTAAATTTATTTAGTGAATCTTCATTTGGTTCAATAGTAGAATTTTGCCTTACTGGTTGTCGGTTCTGGAATGCAGATTCTAACCTTCCTGATCTCGGACCAAAAGTTGGTTTATTATTGGTTTCAGTAATAAGGTTTGGATCTTTGAAGTAGTCATGTCCTGTTGTCATACTACCGGGAAATTCTACAATACCAGTGCTTTTTATTGAAATATAAGTAACATCATTACTTATTTCCATGCTGGTAACCTTTGGCATAATTTCGGAATAATAAAATGGAATAGACAAATCAGCCTGCCATAATGAAACAAGTTCTCTATTTTCCATATTTATACCAGCAAGCCCAAGGTTGATTTGACCATTTGTGATAGCTCTCCCGGCATGTTTGTACTGAGGTCTGGAAGTAAAGCTGAACCAAAGCATTTCGTCCATATGGTCGGCTTCAATTATTACCTTAGCAGGCGATTCAGAAAGAGGTTCAAATGGTATATACCAGTCTTCATTTTTTAAGAGCATTTCCACATTTGGTTTTAATAATGCCTGATTTGGGACTAATTGGGGATAGTATAATCTAATTTTTGCCTGTGCTTCTTTTATTCTTGAAAGAGATTTTTCAATTTGATTATTATCCTTATGAGTCTGTAAAACACCCTCAATTTCATTTAAGATTTCAAGCCATTTTTTATATTCATCGTATTGTCCATTGGATTTAATATTTATTGAATATCCTGGATCCCAAAGTGCCAATGCTTGAGCATTGTTCGTTTCTATTAATGGTTTATATACGTCTGACCAAATATCAATACCAGAAGAAGATAATAACGTTGTACCAATATTTTTCCTCATTCTCATTAATGGTATTGACGGCGAAAAACTAAAATCTCTTGAGTTATTTTGGAATTGTGCGGACAGAATATCTAATGCCTTGCGGGCATAATATTTTACATTGTTAAATTCTTGTTCATTAACTTTAAGTTGTATTGATAATCCACATAAATCAAGGTTGCTGTTAAATTGAACAACAGGATCATCGATTTTTGTCATTTCCTTCAGATAATCCCACCAGAGTTTTAGAAAAATATCCTTAGTATTCTTTAAATAAAAATCATCTGATCCATCATCTTCTTCTGAGATATAAGTACCTTCAAGTCCATTCATAAAATTTATTCTAAATGAATAGTAGTAAATAGCGTTCCTTACTAAAGCATTTATTTCTCCTCCCAGTTTTGGCGGCATGATAAATTTATTATAAGCATTTTTAATATTCTCAAATAGCTCATACGGATCATCCGAACTAAGCCATGCCAAACATGCTCTCTGCTCGTAATTTCTTCGTGGCCCATTCCTTGGATCTAATAATTGTTCCTTGAGTGCTTTGTCTAAGGTTTCAATCAGGATTTTACGTGTTTTTCGATTCATATGCCTGATTTGTTCTGATGAAACCGAAGTGGATTCAGTAAAATATCCCTCTGAAAAATAAAGGCTGGGATTTAAACCAAATAAATCTTCGCATAGGTCATAGATTTGAGTTACGGTTATAATATCTTTTTCGTATGCGTCACGAATCTGGTGAACCATGTTGGAAACAAGCTCCGCAAATTCAAAATCTGTATAAAAATGATAGCCTATTTTAATAAACCTTGTAGAACCATATGAATGATCGCGTAATCTCCATTCGAGTACAGTTAAATTTATGGTATAAAATACATTTTCAGGCTGTAAAGTATGTGCTGTTTCATAGAGAATTAATGCCTCATGAGGTCTGCCATGAAGTAAAGAAAATTGTCCCTGTTGATAAAATGCTTCCGCTTCCCGTTCAGAAATCCATTTTTTTGAAAGAGAGGAGTTTTGTAATTGCTGGATTATTTCAGGTGTGGCTCGAACTATTGCATTAGAAGGCTCATTTGGTTCGACTGGGACTATGATAGATTTTAGATTCTCACCCGCGGCTTGTTTCAGGTTCAGGTGTAATTCTAATTGGTTATTATTGGATTGTACATAGCCGTCAATTAAAATTGCCGCACTCCAAAATTTTGTATCTTCGCCTTCTGTCATTAACTTTTCATCAAGCAGGATATCTAAATCTTCTCGTTCCATGATAATAATCTGCGGCTCAACACTCAGTCGTGCAGAAAGCAGTTTCGGTAATGTTCTTTCAAACATCCTATATTGCTCACCCAACTGGACTCGATGAATATCGAGTATTCCAACCGGAATCAGTTTCTCATCCGGCTGATTTATTTTATTAAGTACACTATCTATTTTAGTGATTATTCTTTCAATTGAATTATTTGACGGTTTTTCATCTGATTGCTCAAAATAATCCAGAACTCTCAATCCATGAGTGGCCTCTAAAACACGTATTCGAATTATGTCATTAGTATTAGGACGGGGATTTGTTGTGGATTTACGTGTTGTCGAATTTAACTCTAAAGGGATAGGCGAAGGCGAACTATAACCTGCTTTATTTCGAATAGTTCCAGGAGGAATAGCACCGGTTTCTATGTTTTTGTTTCCACTGTTCTGTTCTGGCATAGGGAGTTCTGCAGAGAGAATTATTAATGCGTCGGCTCGCAATAATTTCCCAATTTTGATAGTATTATTCCTATCGAGAAGTCCGGCGGCACTCAATTGTTGTTCTTCAAGAATCCTATCAATAGCGGTTCGCTCAAGAAGCTTAATATCTTCCCTCTGCGACAATTCCACCTCAAGCATCGAAACCAGAGGTGATTTATCTAATCCGGATGCTTTATCGGCGATTAAAGCGAGGTTTATTGGTTTGCCTGAAGCCGCAAAAATAGGTGTAGTTAGGGATAATATTGCAATTGCCAGCAAGATATTCGTAATGCGCATCGGTTTTTTATCCTCAAACGACAATACAAGTCAGATATTCTCTATTTGTGACGTGGGCAAGATGCCCGCGACACTCTCTATAAAGTAAAGACTCCTGACATCGAAAATTATTTCAAAAAAAACTCGTCTCGCTGTATATTTTACAAAATTATTTCTATATTACAATACCGAGATGTTCCGCAACCAGCTCGAAAAGACTGATCCATTTAGCCGCTTCTTCGTTTTGCTGGGATGCTTTTTCCTTCATTTGGGGATATTTTTCTTTACCGATTGTAAATAAAATGTTCTGCGCAAGTTGCAAATCCATATCTGGCACGATACCCTTGAGGATTTTCAGGGCACTTTCGATTGTTGAAAGAAGCTCTATATCGTCATTTACCCAGTCTATATTGGCTGATTCAAAGGTTTCCATGAGATTGTTAATTTTCGCGGAAGCTTCGAAACGCAGAGTTTCTTTATCTAATTGGAGGTCTAATCTTCCAGCTTCATCAGTAAGTTCCTTGAGTCTGCCGAGATTCATGTTATCATCCTGTATCTCCCGGAACAAATCCTGATTAATAATGAATTCTGCGGGCGCTGCCAAAACTTTCGGAAGATTCATATTCATATTTCTAAGCATGAGCATTATTGAGTAGTTATCCTCGTATATGTGCCTGAATGAAGTTTCGGCGTTATCCCATGTGCTTTTTAAAAGGTCATAAACCAGTCTTCTCTGCTCATCCTTGAAAAGATGCCATATTGTGTAGCTGTGTCTGCTGAATTTTACATTTATCTGGCGCATGACATCGTTTGTTTGGCCGTTGTACAGTGCCGTTTCCAACTCGTTGCGTATTTGCTGAAATTCCTCTTCGTTTCTTGTTGATTCAATCGCAGTAAACAGGTTGTGAGCACCGAGGTGCAGAGTAGCAAAATCGACACTGTGTTCCTCAAGTATTATGTTCGATTTGATTGAGATTCTTCCTGTGGCGAGTTTTTGGAAGCCCGCTCTTGCGTCTTTGAAGTCACTGATTTTTATTGTATAGCAGTAAATATCCTGTTCATCTTCTAAAGAATCCATAAAAATTGAACTTAAAGCAATATGCGCTCCTACTCTGTTAAGGTCAATTCGAGTTGGCTCGACAAATTGTTCATAGACTTCTTTTCCGTTCGTAATATTCAGGATGTTTGCGGGTGCTTTGATAATAATTTCTTTGAATTGGTCCAGCAGGTCAGTACCTGTCAGTTCGTGGTACAATTGCATAGCTCTTGCCGCGTATTGCAATACCTGTAAAGTAGTAATGCCTGTCATATTATCGAAGAACCAGCCGCAGCTTGTGAACATGAGCATTGACATACGCTGTGATTCCATCAGTTTTAAAAACTTTATTTTGTCAGGTAAATCAAGCTCTGCGATTTGCTCTGAGCCGGATGGATTCGTGACTTTTTTTATAAAGTCATTCACATTATCTTCGGAGCGATCGTTTACAACTTTTATATATTCATTTCTGACTTGCCACGGATTACTGGAATATTGCGCTAAGTTCTGTTCGTAATTTTCCGCGAGCTTATCTCTGAGCCAGTCTAAAGAATTTCGCAGAGGCTCTCTCCATTGCTGTTTTCCAGAGAGTGTTTTATCTCCGCTGCATCCGCAGTTACTTCTCCATCTCTCTATGCCGTGAGCACAACTCCATGAAGTATTTTCGGCTATCTGTACTTCATGAGTTGGTGGGTGCTTTTCGAGGTATTCCGGGTAAATAGTGATTTTTGCCAGGTTGTTGGTTTTTATATAATGCAGACAATATGCAAGTGCCATGTCACCATGACGGTGGTGGTGTCCGAAAGATTCGCCATCAGTTGCGATGTGCATAAGCTGAGCTTCATTTTTGCTATTGTTGAATGCGCCTATTAATTTGTCCGCGAAGCCTTTCCCGTCATGCAGCAGGCCGCCGTATGCGACATCGTTTGCGACTTTGCCATTGTAGAAAAACAAAGATATAGTTTTGCCCGAAGGTAAATAGCATAAGTAGGGCATCGTAATATCAAGATTGTCTTTTTTTACATCTACCCATCTACCGGTTCCAATTCTGCGAAATTTTTGTGCCTGGTGCGGAGCGAGTATCGTAAATTTAATTCCATGTTCGGCCAGAACTTCAAGTGTATCGGTATTAACGGCGGTTTCAGGCAGCCACATACCTTCAGGTTGTCTGTCAAAGCGGCTTACAAAATCTTCAATTCCCCAGATGACCTGGGTATGTTTGTCCCTTGTATTGGCCAGAGGCAGAATCATATGATTATAAACCTGCGCGATAGCCGCTCCGTGGCCGGAAAACTTCTCCATACTTATTTTGTCAGCTTCTAAAATTAAATCGTAAACATCCGGCTCATGCAACTCTAACCATGAAAGCAGTGTCGGGCCAAAATTGAAGTTGATGTTCGAGTAATTATTTACAATATCTATAATTTTTCTATCAGGACCAAGAATTCTCGATGCCGCGTTTTGCCTGTAACACTCCTCGTTTATTCTCATGTTCCAGTCGTGAAAAGGATGAGCGGAGTCCTGCAGCTCGACTTCTTCGAGCCATGGGTTTTCTCTTGGCGGCTGATAAAAATGTCCATGAATACAAACGTATCGTTCCATTAGGAATTCCAAATTCAAAGTTAGTTTATCAAAAGTCTCTTTCAAGTATTTCTAATGTTCGTCGGCACAGTTCTCTGCCGTAATCGGCCCACTGGCCTTCGCCCCAATAACGGAAGCAGCTTGTTTGTGTGAGCATTAAATGATACAGGGCGTTACGATATCGTTGTTCAGATGGATTTATTCCTTTTGCAAGAACCTTGCGATTGAACTCCGCGCTGACCTGTTCCATTGGTTTGAGTAATTTATCGTAGCCTTTCACCCATGAAATATTGTTTGTCCAGCTTCCTCCTTCCATGTGGAACTGGTGGTTTTCTTTTCCCAATTTTTCTATAACTTCGTTAAGCCGTTCCGGTCCGGAGCCACCCTCGAAATTTTCCCATATAAAGTACTGCATAGTTGGCTGAATAGCAGGAAAATTATCCTCGTTGACACCAAGGCTTTCGAGATATTCGAGATATTCGGTGACATTTACAGCCGGAGTTTGCGTACCTGAACATTCGCGAATAGTATCTTTATATTTACCGGGGAATTCATTCATCATTACGCCGCCATTTTCGCCATCGGCTATTTGTGTAACCAAAGACGGTACGGATTTTCCATCCAGTTCGATTCTGTTCAAACCCACTGCTTCGTAATAAGGCTGCATTTGCGCGACGAGTTTTGTGTCACTGCCCTGAGTTTTTATTATTGCGGTGATTGATATTGTTTCGCCTTTTGAATTTTTTGCGATGAGTTTGTGCGGCCTGTGAGGATATTGGAGTCCCCAGCCATTTTCGACATGCTCAACTGTATGTTCCTGTACCATTACCCAGCGATAACCTGCATCTTTGAGCGTTTTTACGAATTCGTAAAATACATCTGGATGATTTGGCAGAGCCATTTCCGAAGGTGAAAAACCCTTTATTCTTGATGCGGCTTTGGTTCCAAAAATAGCCGCGAAAAAATGCAGCCATGCGTTTACATGCAGGCGGTAATCCTGTACCGGCGTAGATGGCGCTACCGGATGTCCCCATGCTGAGCCGAGCCATTCGGTGCATGGCCAGTATTTCGAATCACAGGTGATTTTTCGTAAATTTTCAAAAACGTCATTGAGCCCCATTTTTAACATTCCGTGAAGCAGGGTGCCTGAATAATCAAGCATTACGCGGGGCTCTTTTCCATCATCAAGAAGCTCAGGTATAAAATCGCCCATTCGTTTATAGCACTGATGAAATACTGTGGCGTTATGATTGTCACCTGAATCAGGATGATTCATCATGTCTTGCAGGTTACTTATTTCATCTGCCTGATTCAGCGACTGGTCTGGATTGGGAATAATAGGCTGGTGCATATGCAGAGCGATTGCATATGCGCTTTTGACATTCTCCCAGTTAATCCTGCTATGCGGTAAAAATACCTGTTGTTTATCTTTTTTTGTCAGCAGTGTTTTTTCTGCACCGCAAATATTGGGCACACCATCTATGTATTGTTTTATTTCAGTCATTTTTTTATTCTCCTGTTTTTATCAGGTAATTTCTTATTCAATTCATGTCTTTCTTTCGAAATCAGGCATATAGCAGGCTTCTTTAAATAATCTCACATCAGTGGTGACTGAAGAAGTCAATCCGCCTGCTGCTGGAAGATAACAACCAAGTGTATAATCCATAACCATCCGACAAGCGCTAAAACGCCATGTGAGCGTGCGAAGCGCATGCTTTTGTCGTGCAACCCAACCATGCGGTATTCCGTCTTCAGTTCTATCGTAAAACAAAGGAATTACTTCTTTTTCGAGAACTTCATACAAAGCCTCGGCATCGATATAATCCTGATGTTCGAGGTTCGAATGTTCGCTGCCCTTGCCTATGGCAAAACCATTGGCTCCATCATAAGCCTGAGCCCACCATCCGTCAAGAACGGAAATGTTAAGTCCGCCGTTCATAGCTACTTTTTGGCCGCTGGTACCGCTTGCTTCAAGGGGTTTTCGCGGATTACTTATCCATGCGTCTACTCCCTGAACAAGATGGCGGCAAACATTCATGTCATAGTTTTCGATGAATACTATTTTTCCGATAAATTGCGGATCTCTTGTGAATCGGAAAACCATTTGTATAACGTGTTTTGCTTCAATGTCCTGGGGATGTGCTTTTCCCGCGAAAATCAACTGGACAGGTTTGTCTGGATTATTAACTATTCTTTCTAATCGTGCTATATCTGTAAATAATAAATCCATACGTTTGTAACTGGCAAATCTTCGTGCGATTCCAATAGTCAGAACCTCGGGATCAAGTTTGGCCTGGCGAGCATATTCGTTTTCTATTTCACTGTGTTCTCTCGCATTTTCCTGTTTATGTATTGCTCTGTCTATATACTCAACGAGATGCGATTTTAACTTCTGGTCCTTTTTCCATAATTCTTTGTCTTCGATATTTTCTATGGAATTCCATGAAGACGGGTCGTTCATTGATTCTTTCCACCTGGGACCGAGATAATTGTTATAAAGATCAGCCATTGGTTCTGAAAGCCATGTGCAGATATGTACACCATTCGTAATATACTGAAATGGCACATCATTCTGGTTTGTTGTCGGCCAGAGTTTATTCCACATAGCTTTAGTCAAACGGCAGTGAAGGAAAGATACCGCGTTTCTGTGACGTGACATTTTTGATGCAAGCACCGTCATAGAAAACTTTTCTTTATTATTTTTAGGATCGACACGTCCAAGTTCAAGCAGTTTATTTTCGGAAATACCTAATTGAGTTCGCAGTGGATTGAGTACTTTAAGAAGCGACTCAGGTGAAAAATCATCATGTCCGGCTGGTACCGCGGTATGTGTAGTAAAAACAATTTGTGACGCCGCTGTTTCGAAGATATTTTCGAAAGCCTGGCCGTCACGTTCCATTAACATATGTGCGAATTTGAGGCACGCAAAAGCGCTGTGTCCTTCGTTGAGATGAATTACTGAAGGTGTAATTCCAAGAGCCTTCAATGCGAGCATTCCACCGACACCGAGAATAAGCTCCTGTAAAAGTCTTGTGTGTTTGTCACCGCCGTAAAGCTTGTTTGTGAGATTCTTATCTTCGTTTGAGTTGCCTTCGACATTTGAATCGAGGAGTAGAAGAAGATTGCGCCCGACATGCACAAGCCATATTCCAATCCATATCTGGTAGGATTCCGTATGTACACATATTCTTAACGGCTGACCGAACTCATTTTTAGCAAGCTCGATAGGTAATAAGGTGTCACTTGTAGTGAAATAATGCTCTTCCTGCCAGCCTTCAGCATCAAGTGATTGAAAAAAATATCCATGCGAATACGCAAGGCCAATGCCTACTATGGGAATGCCAAGGTCAGATGCGGCTTTCAGATGGTCACCTGCAAGCGCACCAAGACCTCCGGAATAAATCGGTAACGACTCATGTAAAGCGAATTCGGCACTGAAATATGCTACAGGCTGAACACGCAGGGGGCCAGCCTGACGGGCTCCCCATATTTCACATGCTTTTAGGTATTCATGTAAATCATTCAGCCTGTCAGAAAGCTGGCTAAATTTAGTTGGGTCCTTAAATTTATCTTGCAGAATATCTTTTGCCAGGCGATTAAGAAACTCTATTGGATTATGGTTAACTTCTCGCCATAATTCCTGATCGATGTCCCTGAACACCTTCACACATTCCGGGTGCCATGCCCAGTAAAGATTCTTACTTAATTCAGTAAGTCTGTTTACAATATCCATAAAACCCCCCTTAACAAAAAAAGGTTAACAATTCCACCAGTCAAGATCGACATCATTAAAGATAACATCACTCATATCTGCTTCTTTTATTTGCAGTTTCTCGAGTTGGTTCATTTCGGTAAGGTGTTTTGGGTTTTCGACGAGTCTTTCAGCTATTTCCGCGAACATGTCAAAGCGAGACACATGCTGCATAAATCTTTTTATTCCATAATCGGGAGCCTGTTTGCGTGTTATTACAAACGGCCAGTCGCTTGCCTGAAGCAGTAATAATTCACGTCCGGCTTTTTGAAGAATTTCTCGAATTTTTGCGTTTTTCTGCCATGGAAGATTAAAGGTCAGTTTGCCAAATAATGTTTCACAGCGATATTCTGTTTCCCATAGCCATTTTAAATTATCGTTGGCCCATACGCGATTATCACCACCTTCTCCCCACGAACCTGCCGGAAGATACATAGTTTTGTCCGGCCCGAAAGAGTGAAGGAAATTTTCTGCTGTAGTCAAATCCACATCAGGATCAGCGGCTAATGTAAGCAATACATCTTTGAGAAAAGCCGGTCCCTCGAACCACCAGTGTCCGAAAAGTTCCGCATCGAAACAGGCTACAACGACACCGTGTTTGCCGGTAACATTTTTATATTCGTTGAGACGGCGTTTAACTTCCCGGCAAAAGTGACTTGAATGCTGAAATGTTTTGCCCGGGATATCATCGGGATAATACATATCTTTTTGTCCGAGGTCGCTTTTCCTGTCCGTAACTTTCCAGTATCTCAGTCCCTGTCTCTGGCCTTGCCTTTTGTGAAATTCAAGATATACTCCGTCGGCAGGGTAGCCTACGAAGCCGCACCATACTTGTTTGCAAATGTACGGATCCCGTGCAAATGCTGCCATAGAAGGTTTTTGTCCGTTGTTACTATCAACCCAGACAGGTCTGTGGACGTTGAGCGAACTTGAATTGTCATGATTGGTTACCATGTGGTCATCTACAAAGAAGTGCGTAAGACCTTCATTACCCACAAGCTCATCTATACTTTTTCGCCAGTCGGTTGTGCCCCAGCTTATTGGTGGACTCCAGTGTCCCGCAGGTCTGTAAGCGCCTTCCGGCAGCCATATACCTTTGGGTTTGAATCCGAGAATTCTATTCGAACTATTGAGTCCCGCGCGAATCTGCGCATAAATAGATGAATCTTCGAGCAGAAGCGGCAGGTAACCATGAGTAGCGGCGGAAGTGAGTAATTCAACTGAGCCGTTATCATGCCATTTTTTAAACTCTGCCGGTATATCTCGTTTTATCTTTTCGAATTGTTTGGAAAGGTTAGTGTAGAACTCTTCCCAGCGAGTAGCAAGCCATGCCAGATGAGGCTTACTATCTTTTTCAAAGTTCTGCCTGTCTTTTTCCGCTTGTTCAATACGGTCTTGCAGGTATTTTTGGAATCCATCCTTAAAATATTCGTGTGCAAGTTGTTCCAGCAATACCGGAGTCAATCCTATTGTTAATTTCGGATTTCCATTGAGAAAATTACATTCATCTATAACAGATAGAATGGGCAGGTATGTCTCTGCGGCCGCTTCATAGAGCCAGTCTTCACCATGAGGCCAAATTCCATGATTTAAAACATAAGGCATGTGACCATGCAGTACTAAGCAAAAACTTCCTATTGCCATTAAAATTCTCCAGTTTTAGATTCCTGCGATGTAACGTCATAGTCTTGCATAGGAATAATTTCTTTTCTGGCTTCTACCAGTGCAGTTGTTAAATGTTCCAGGTCTCCTCTTATTTTCAGATAATGGTCTTTCTGCATTGCTTCGAAGCCATGAGATGCAAAGTGAGATATAAGTGATCTCACAGTCGATTTTGTATCTTCACTGATATTTCCATGCGGCAGAAGCAGTCGTGCTTCTAACTTCAGGGATGAACCATTGCCTTTTCGCTTGTTTGGCAAGGATAAAATTCTTTGTCCTGGAATTCTAATTCTTTGTGTTCTGATACGTTGCTTTTGCTGTTCAGGTTTGCTTAAAGATTGCGGACAAAGCTCTTGATATACTTCAAGGTTCTGAGAAGAAATTCTGTCCCAGCTAAAGTATTTTTCAACTCCTTTTCGTCCATTGCTTCCCATCCATCTTGCTTTATCGAAATCAGAAAAAATTCTATCGATACCCCATATAACCGAATTAGTATGTGGATGAATTTTTAAGCCATTGATTTCATGTTCTACATAGTATTTTGGGCCGCCGATTTCTGTTACTACTACCGGTTTTGAGGCGCTCCATGCTTCAAGTACCACAATTCCAAAAGGCTCGTTTCTGCTTGGCACACATACTACATCGCATAATTTGAAAAGCTTTGTTAATTCATCACCCGATTTATAACCGACAAACCTTGTAGCGTTGGATATATTAAGATGTCTTACTCTGGCTTCAAGAGAACCTCTCTGGTCACCATCACCTGCGAATATAAACTTTGCGTCAGGGTATTTGTTTACTATACCTCGTATTGCTTCGACTAAAATATCGGCACCTTTTTGCACCGTAAGTCTGCCGCAGAATAGAACAGTCGGATCGAGTGGGCCGATATTGTATTTTCTTTTTTCATCTCCAGGGTCAAGGTGAATATCAAAACGTTTCCATTTAACACCGTTATTGATTACATTTATTTTCCAATCCGGTACTTCATACATCCACATCACTTCTTCTTTAGTGGCCTGAGAAACCGCGATTATCTTATCCGCCCAGTATGTTCCAGCTCTTTCCTGGTCACGAACTCGCACAGAACGTCCATTATGAAATTCGTTGCCGCACCTGCCGTATTCAGTCGAATGTATCGTGAAGACACACTTGTGACCGCGTCCCTTTTTTATCCATATCATAGCATTCGCACAGAGCCAGTCATGCGCATGTACTATATCAAAATGCCCGACATAATCTTCAATCAAAAAGAAATGGTCCACCATTGCCCGGCACATATTGTTTACATCGTCAACAAAATCGTGATGTGGAGAATATGTGCAGCGATGGTAATGAACTCCGTCAATAAGGTCGTGTGACCTTTGATTCGGCATTCTGCGTGTAAACAAATGAACTTCGTGGCCTTTGCCTGCTAAAGCCGAAGATAATTCGCTTGCATGAACTGCCACACCTCCAACTGCTGTAGAATGCAGTGATTCCCATGTGAGAATTGCAATTCTCATAATCTAATCCTTTAGTATTTTAAAGAAATCCAGTTCTTTGTTAAATTTTATACCGGCTTTATTGCAAAACTTCCAAAATAATTTATATCATTAATACGGTAAGGAAGCAAGCATATTTGCCATAGCGTATT
This sequence comes from Sedimentisphaerales bacterium, assembly GCA_016936075.1. Taxonomy (GTDB): domain Bacteria; phylum Planctomycetota; class Phycisphaerae; order Sedimentisphaerales; family Anaerobacaceae; genus JAFGPS01. Next base: position 17,030 of record JAFGPS010000172.1, read on the forward strand.
GATAATAATTTACACATTTTTCGGCTGCATCTTCCCATGTAAGAGAACGAATTTCATCTTTACCATTTCTTACTAATTCTTCTGCCCATTTGGGGTTATCAAGGATTTTAATTATTGATTCGGCGATTTTATTAGTGTCCCAGAAATCAATTTTTACAACTCCTTTATCAAGAACTTCCCCTACGCCGGTAGTTTTCGATAGAATCACAGGTATATCCTGCTGTATTGCTTCTATTGCAGTCAGGCCAAAAGGTTCGCTTACAGAAGGCATAACATATACGTCAGCGTATCTGTAAGCACGTTCGACTTGCCAGCCTCGTAAAAAGCCTGTGAAAAATATTTTTGTGCCAAGATTTTTGGCCGCGACAGTTTCTATTGCAGAAGGAGCAAGGTCTCCCCACCCAGCCATTATAAATTTTACATTATCTAATTTTTGAAGGACTTTTTCCGCTGCTTCGATAAAATGATACGGGCCTTTTTGTCCGGTTATTCGACCAAGGAAAAGAACGATTTTTTCGCCGTTTTTATGAACGTTGTATTCCCCAGCATAATTACTCAAACTTGCTCCGTTATGTACGACTTTTATTTTTTCTCGCGGGATACCATAATTCCGAACAATAATATCAGCCGTATATTTTGAAACCGCTATTATCACAGAGGCAGCTTTCATTCCTTTTCGTTCAATTTCGAAAATCTTCTTATTAACACAACTTCCAGACCGGTCAACTTCAGTGGCATGTACATGAACAATTAGCGGCTTTGAAAACTTTTCCGAAAGAAGCATACCTGCCGGGAATGTAACCCAGTCATGTGCATGGATTACATCGAAGCTCTGGTCTTTCATCAGTTTTGTACAGCATTTGGCATATTCATTGACACGCTCAACGAGATTTCCGTCATAACCTCCGACTGCTCCTGCACAACCTATACGAAGAGGATGTGTTCTCGAAATTTGATACGGATTTGGTATCTTCGAAGGTACCGGTTTGAATGTAATATGCTCTGGATTTTCTCCGAGCGACGTTTCCATTTCCAGGAAAGTATGTGTTTGTCCTTCAATACCCCATGTGCTTGTAGGTAAAAGCATTACTATATTCACGTCCATGTTTTTCATGGCATGAGTTAAGCCGTAACAGGCTGTACCAAGGCCGCCACTGATAAAAGGCGGGAACTCCCAACCAAGCATTAAGACATCTATAGACAAAGCTACATTCCACTCCTTTTGCAGTTGCAAGGCAGGATTTGTGTTTTCTCTTCAACAAAAATCGTACTCTTATTAACCACTCTAAATCATCAAAAAAAATTAATGTATCCCAAGCTCTTGTTTTAATTGATTCTCTGCCTCTTGCCAGTTCTTTTCGTCCTGATCTTTGGGGCATCCACGATTCATCCATATGTTTTTTGCTCTTTCAGCTATCTGTTCATGAGTAAGAGCAACGATTTTATTAGTTGCTTTGGAAGAACTTGTTGTAATAGCCGAAGGAGGATTTATTGCTTTGATATTAGAGCCCGCCTTGGATTTCTTGTTTGAGGCATTCATTTTTTGAGTATCATTTCCTTGATAATTATATGTTGTTTTTTTAGCCATAGATTATTCCATTCAATTCCGGTAAACCATTTATACTTTAATATCAAGATGTGCTCAGCCGGACTTAGAGCCACCCTGATTTTTTCTAAACATAATTTTCGCGTAAGCAAACATCAAATGAACTTATTCCAGACAAATATTGTAACTTATTAGAAAGATAGCTACAAGTTTAAATAAACATTCATTTTGATTATTTTTATAAAAATATAAATAGGGAAAATACTTAATTAAAATTATCGTTTCCCCTAATAAATTTAGTATTAGATTTGGATTAGAAATTGAATAAAAATAAACTACAATCCCCTAAATCGCCTATATTCTTCATATTAAGGTGGTAGGGTTGTGATAAGATTCCTTAGCTTATGATTTGTCTTTGTAAATAAGGTGATTAATGTTTGCGGCTTGTGACAAAGATAAATATAATGCAATTTCAGTTTCAAGATGAACCGTTTAAAATGAATTAAAAATTTCTTAAAGGAATTAAGGAATGGGAACAATCGCAGAAGGCGTAAAACAAGCAATCGAAAATTGTCTCAAAGTTCGGTCAGGTGAAAATGTTGTGATAATTACAGATAAGGAAACTTTAAGCATTGGTTCCGCTTTGAAAGATGCGGTAGAGAAAATTACTGATAAAATCCAGTTCTTTATAATGGAGGATTTTGGTTCCAGACCGATTGAATTTCCTCAAGCTATTGATAATGCGATAAAGGAAGCTGATGTAAGTATTTACGCCGCTCAGGGTGCAGAAGGGGAACTTCAGAGTTTTCGCATGGCAATGATAGAATCAATTGACGCTAATCCAAAACTCAGGCATGCCCATATGATTGGAATTACACCGGAGATTATGGAAGATGGAATGTGCAGCGATTATACGGAGATTCAGTGTATCAGCAAGCTTGTTTATGAAAAGGTTAAAAACGCTCGCGAAATCAGGGTTGTGACTGAAAAAGGCTCAGATTTTACTGGTCAGTTCAGTCCTGATATCAAGTGGGTTGTTAGTGATGGAGATATTAAGGCCGAAAACTGGAAGAACCTGCCGGATGGGGAAGTTTTTACCGCTCCTGAAAGCGTGAACGGCACAATTATTATTGATGGTTGTCTCGGAGACTTCTTCACTGAAAAATATGGCTCTATTGAAAAAACGCCAGTCAAAATTGAAGTTGTCAATGGGCGTGCGATAAAAGAAAGTATTACCTGTGAAAATAAGAAACTGCTCGATGAGTTTGTAAAATATCTTTTCGAAATCGATGAAAACAGTAACAGAATTGGTGAATTCGCAATCGGCACAAATACCGGCCTGACAAAGTTGATTTACAATCTTCTCCAGGATGAAAAATTCCCGGGCATTCACGTTGCTTTCGGCAATCCATATCCTACAAAAACAGGCGCGAAATGGGAAAGCAAAGCCCACGTTGACGGCGTATTAATTAAGCCTTCAATTTATGTAGATGGTGAAATAATTATGAACAAAGGTGAGTTCTGTTTGTAAAAATAATAACCTTATAAATTAAAGTAGTTTTCTGTAACATAAAATACAAAAACTTGTCATGCTGAGCCGTAGGCGAAGCATCTGGCTATCGATACCCGGATTCTTCGTTTCACTCAGAATGACACTCTTCTTTTGTTAAGTTACAGAACAGTAGGAATTATAAAATGAAATATATCAGACTTGGTAAAAGTGAACTAAACGTTTCAAGAGTCGGCTTTGGCGGAATTCCAATAATGAGAGTCTCTTACGAAGAGGCGGAAAAATGCCTTCTTACCGCAATTGAGCTTGGGATAAATTACATTGATACCGCGACTGATTACGGCGATAGTGAAGAAAAAATCGGTAAAGCATTGAAGAAATTGGATCGTGACAAACTCGTTATAGCTACAAAATCACCGCCAAAAGATGCCGACCATCTCGAAAAGTGTATCGACCAGTCTCTAAAGCGTATGCAAATAGATGAGATAGATTTGTATCAATTTCATTGCATCAACAATGAGGATGTTTTGAAAAGGGCGATTGATTTGTTGCCGGTTCTTGAAAAAGCTAAAGAGAAGGGAAAAATTCGACATATCGGAGCGACAGTCCACGGCGTAGAATTTATTAACAAAGTTCTGGAAATGGATGCGTTCGAAACGATAATGATTGCTCTTAATTTTATCGTGACCGAAGCTGCTGAAGTCGCTTTACCAAATGCCAGAAAAAAGGATGTGGGTGTGATTGCAATGAAACCCATGGCTGGCGGTCATATTGATAATGCAAATCTTGCTTTCAAATATTTCCTGGATTTTGATGACATCGTACCTTTAGTTGGAATTGAGAAGCCCGAAGAAATAAAACAGATTGTAAAAATTCTCGATGACAATATACCTGCAAACGAAGGGGAATTGCGGGAAATGGAAACGATTCGAAGCGAGCAGGGTGACCGTTTCTGTCGGCGATGTGAATATTGCATGCCGTGCGAACATGGTGTGAAGATTTTCCCGATGACGATATTTAAATCATTCGCAGCTCGTTTTCCAATTAAGGATTTAGTTTCCGGAAACTGGATTGAAATAATTGAGAGCTACTCAAAGTGTATTCAATGCGGCGAGTGCGAAAAGAAATGCCCGTACAATCTGGGGATTCGTGAAATATTAAAAGAAAATTCAGCTTATTTCAGGGAATTGCAGAGCCAGTATTGCAAATAACATTCAAATCTTCTTTTTTATTACCAAAAAACTTCTTTTGTGCAATAAAACATGCGCATAAAACGTTTAATATAGACAAGATTAGTGTCTATATAGATTTTTTCAGTATTAGTACAATGAAAGACGCAGTTTATGAAGGTTCAGTACACTTCAATAATACTTTTGGCTCTTATTTGTTTTAACGTTGAGATTTTGGCAAAAAGTGACTCGAAAAAAGATAAAACAAAAGCGGAAATTGATGCCTTAATCGAGAATGTTGGCGGTACTGCGCCAGATTGGTGGGATTCTGTAGAGTTTAGAATTCCTGAAACATTAGATATGAACTGGCCTGTCCGGATAGCGGTTCAGCAGGGCTTTGGCGGCAGAGGTGGACGTAATCAATTCGGAGGAAGAGGCGGACGCGGCGGTTTTCGAAATATGGGAGGACGCGGAAACTTTGGAGTGCAGCAGGCAGCTACGTCGAATCTGGATAATTCAAGAAGTATTGATAATTTTCTCGTTCAGGTGATTTATCCAAATGATTCTCGATATAAAACAGGAATAAAGCTTATAAATCACTTGATGATTTTGCATAAAGATGATACGCAAAAACTCGCTCGTTCTCTGAGTACTCTTGGAGATATGTTTTATAACCTGCTTGAAGATTATGCAAGAGCGGCATTCTGGTGGCAGAAAGCTTCGCAAATGAGCGGCTCAGTTGATACGCTAAAATTGGCGCGTTGTTATTATGAACTCGGAAGTAAATCAGCGGCATATGAATTTCTTACAACCTCAAATAGCGGTTATCGTGGTAATAATAAAGATACAATCAAATTCTGGGCAAATATTGGCGAAGTTGATATGGCTTTGGAAATGATTGAGTCAAACAGTCAGACTAATATGAATATGGGCGGAAGATTCAGTAGAGGAAGTTCTCAGGGTGTAGATTATATGTTTGCTGCTGAAATATGCAGAATGGCAGGAAGATATGAACAGGCAGCAGTGTACTATGAGAAAATAATAAACTCTATTTCGAACAATTTCAGCAATTTTCGCAGCAGGGGTGGTAGTTCAAGTGACCGCGCTAAAGCAAACATGGAAGTTGTCAAGTTACTCCATAATTTGGACCTCAAGCAAATTCCTGATGGAACATATACCAGCAATGCAGTTGGTTATGGCGGGACTCTGTATGTGAATGTTACGGTTGCAAGGAAACGTATTGTTTCAGTTGAAGTGACGCAGCACAGGGAAACATATTCTTATTTTTCAAGGGCGATTCAGACTGCTCGCAAGATTGTCTCAAAGCAGGATTTTAAAGGAGTTGATATAATTAGCGGAGCTACCATAACTTCGGATGCAATTATAAACGCCGCGGCTAAGGCTTTAGCAAGTGCTGCTGAGTAATTCAGTTTTCATAAATATCAGCTTGATTTAGTCTGAATTTAAAATATTCTAATAAAGAAGAAGGGGCAAAACACTGAGCAGTACAAAGAAATGCAATAAGAAATGGACCGTAACTCATACACGGCGATTGATTCAAATAATATTTTTGGGTTTGTTTTTAGTTTTATTGTTCTATTTTTGCCGACCATACAAAAATGATTACAGTAAAAAAGGTTCAGGATTATTTACACATCTCGAACTGTTTCTCGTATTAGATCCTCTTGTAAGCGTATCGACTGCTATAGCGTCAAAAACCTTTGTCTGGTCATTAACAATAGCCGCGGCAGTTATGCTTATCGGTGTAGTTTTTCCACGATGGTTTTGCGGATATGTTTGCCCGATGGGAACACTTATCGATTTGTTTGACTGGTGTATCGGCCGCAGAGTCAAATTTCTTCATATAAAGCATAGAAGCTGGTTGGTTAATTTACGATTCTATATTTTAACTATGGTATTGGTTTCGTCTTTATTTGGTATTTTAATATCCGGCTTCGTCTCAGCTATTCCAGTAATCACAAGAGGGATGTTGTACATTTTCGCTTTATTTAGACCGGGACAAATTGCTGGATGGGAATATTTGCCGCAATTGAGTGTGTCACATTATGTTTCGATAATTCTTTTTATTGCAATATTAAGTCTCGGCCTGCTTCGCCCAAGATTCTGGTGTGCTTATTTATGCCCGAGCGGAGCTTTACTTTCATTAGCAAGTTTATTACGCCTGAGTGAGCGAAAGGTTGAAGATACCTGTGTCAAATGCGGCCGATGTCTTAGTGCATGTGACTTTGGCGCGATTGCTTCTGATTTTACAACACGTCCTTTGGAATGTACTTTTTGCATGAGTTGTGCAGATGTATGTCCGAAAGACTCGATAAAGTTCGTTAGCAGATGGAATGATATAAAAGAAAAATCTTCGGATAAAAATGATTTTCAGCCTTCTTATGCACGCAGAAATTTCCTTGTTGGTGTGATAGGGGCCGCAAGTGCCGGAACGGGAATGGCAATAGGAATAAAAGCTCAGCACATCGAATATGCTGATTCATATCCAATGCGTCCGCCGGGTTCTGTACCGGAAGATGTATTCAGAAGTAAATGTATAAGGTGTGGCGAATGCTTAAAAGCATGTCCCGTAAACATCTTGCAGCCTATTGGTATGGAACTTGGAATAGATGGTTTATGGACACCAGTTGTAAAAATAGATTATGCTGCGTGTCAACCATATTGTAATAACTGCGGGCAGGCTTGTCCCACAGGTGCGATACGGGCATTACATATTGAGGAAAAACGTGCGGCCAGAATGGCTCAATCGGAAGTCGATAAAAGTACATGCCTGGCTCATTGCAAGAAACAGGAATGCGGCCTATGTGTCGAAGAATGCAAAGCCGCCGGTTATGATGCTTTGGAATATATTAGAGTCGGTATCGAATACGATAACTGGGGAACGCCGATTGAAGATTCAGGATTTTTAGCACCAGTGGTTATCGAGGAAAAATGTGTTGGCTGCGGACTTTGCCAGGTAAAGTGCCATTCCGAAAATGTTAAGGAACTTCAACTTCTGGAAAGAAGTGCTATTGTTATAAACAATGGATTGGGAAAGGAAGACCGTATAGTAAAAGGCTCGTATAAAAAACTTCAAGCGGAACGTATTGATAAAAAGAATCAACTTATTCCCGTTGCTCCTAAAAATGATTATCTTCCAGAGTTTCTTCAATGATTAAACTATATTTATTTAGTATTTTATGGAGCAGTTCCTTTGATCTTCATATATTGACGTAAAAACAAAGAATACTTTACAAAAAATAACGATAAAGATTTCGATTTTAATGAAAATATTTAGTCAGATAATATTTTTAAATTTGGCAGGATATTTTTAAGTTCTGCTATTTGTTCTTTACTTACTTTAGTTCCACTAATATCAAGAATTTTTAAATTTTTAAGTTTAACAAGAGACTCAATATTATTTACCTGAGTTCGATTAAGGTTAAGCGTATTCAGAGAAGATAGATTAGCGAGCGGATTTATATCATTTACTTGAGTTCCACTTAAATTAAGCGTTTGAAGATTCCATAATCGTGAGAGAAGACTTATATTACTGATTTTGTTATTAGTAATTTCGAGATATTCCAAATTCCTGAGATTAATTAGACCATCAATGCTATCAAAATTACCTCCGTTAATTTGAAGTTTATGCAGGTTCCTAAATCTGCTCATCCTCCTGATTTCGATAAGTTTTGGTCCAGATAATCGCAACTCTGTTATTTGATCATAGTCATCTTCAGTTAACTCATCCGGTTTTTTATTCAACTGAATCGCAGCGGCTTCAAGAATCAACCTTTCATTATCAGTCTTGGCGTTTGCTTCTCGAATAAAAGAAGGAAGTGGCAAACTGCCATCAGAAATTACAGACTTTATCCAATTTGGAACATCAGGCTTCTGTTCCGAATTCAGACGTTCTTTCCATTCAGTATCAGTGAGCCGGCTGTCACTAATAAATTCATAATAAGGCATTACTGCGCCTCTACATAAAATATGAGTGCCTTGCCAGGGGTACAAAACGTATATCGCCCTTGGACGAGTTATCCCAACTTCAAGATATCCATCACCTGGAGAATAGTGAACGTCAACTATTCTCATCGCATCGTCTATCGGTCCTTCATATGAATTCTGATTATAAAACATTATTTTGGCCAAATTTATACCGTATGATTTAAAGAAACGTTCATATTGAGCCAGGTCCTCTCCGTCAAGCTGCTTTTGAGCGATCTCAGCCAGGGTCCGACTCATACTTTCCAAACTGTTCCATAGTTCTTTTAAATTGTAATCATAATCCCTTATTCTTCTCATCAAATCAATATCTTCTGGAAGTTTGTTGACCAATAAATCACGGGCAATTTGTCTTAAATCATCAATATTTTTCTTTGAATAATCTCTTCTATCTGATTGCCCATCAATAACCTGCAATCTAAAGAGTAAGCCGCTCACTAAATCAAATCTTTCCCACTCATTTCTCGGTAAATCAGTCACAGAAATTTTGAAGTTATTTTTTTCTACAAGTTCTGCAAAGTACATAATATCATCACTCATTTGTTTGTAATTTGTTTCCAGTGCTCCGGACTTACCAAGAAGTTCCTTTGTTTTTTGGGCAAGCTGCACCATTTTATTATAAAACTCCGGCTCAGGCTCAACAAAGCCTGTTGGCGGCATTACCATTCCCATATACGTAACTGATTGTTTAGCCTGAAGCGACCACGTATGGCGAAGTTGTGACCAACCGGCAAGAGTTGTATTACAGCTTTTGGCTTGCCATGTTTCATTTTTCATAAACGCCGGACTTTCAGCAGGCGGTTCATCGAGCAAACATGCCAGGCATTGTAAATAATCAAGATAAAGAGAATTGCCTGAGAATGCTTCTTTTGTATCTTCGATTGTTTTAAGTAATTTCGCTTTATCTGAATATTCCAACTTACTTTTTGCAAATTCAGAACCTAACGCCGCACAGACCTCCAGCCCAGTCGGAAAAGGCCTGCTAAATTCCCTCAAGTCGGTAGTTCTATGGAACATTACTGCATCAGGTGTACGATAAGCGGAAATAAATCTAAATTGCGGCTCAGCAGCGGCGGTATTGGAATTAAGAGGTGGAAAACGTACCTGGTCGTTGATTAGTGAACCACCTTCAGCTTTTAGTTTTTGTTTTAATTTTTTTCGAATATTTGAGAGGTCATTTTTGTTCAGTTTTCCGTTTATTTGTTCTTTTGCGGTTATTACGTTCCAGTCATCTCCGGTACCTATGAACATTTTATATGCACTGAAGAAATCTGTATATCTTTGATATTTTTCCGAATCTCCATCAAACTTATTCAAATCGAGACAATTACCCAAAATTAATATAGAAAGTAATTCATCATTTTGACTAAGTCTGAACGGTATGGATTGCAGCCAGGAAACAGCGCGGAAATATTTCGACAATAGTTCAGATTCTATATAAAAACCTCTTGGTTTGTATCTGCTGTAATCAATTGAGTACAAATCATTTGTCGGCTCGCCAAGCCATAAAGGTTTTTCATTTGCTTCTGCCAGCTCAATTTTTTCCACTTCTTCATTAATAATCCGATTGATTTTATTATCATCCAGCTTAAAATTTTCGTCTAACAATTTAATAGCGGTTCCTACAACAATAAACGCTCTTTCTTGTGCGGCTGTAACTAAATCAGAACGGTAATTAATATCTTCATTGTTTTTTGATAAGTTGCTTAAAACAAACTTCAGAATTTCTTCTAAACGGCTTGCGTTTGCCTTTTCCAGCCTCAGAATAGATTCTTCATATAAAACATGATAAGCATTGATCAGAGAATCGGTTGTTATAAAGAACGTCATATTACTTTCGATATAAGGAGTAAATATCTGCTTATAAGCTGTCTCTGTTATAACAACATTATTTTCGGATAGTTTTTCAATCACACTTTCACTCAAATTTTCTTTTTGTGCCAACTTTCGCCAATTCTGGTCAGTTTCTTGTTCTCCTTGTGATTGAATAGACATTAGCAAAGCGAGTAATATAGCGATTAATTCTAAATTTTTCATTTGCATGGCTTTACCCCTAAATATATTCAGATCCTCTTTTTAATCTCAAGTACAATATCATATTTTAGTACATAAATGCAATAGGGACAAGTTCGTCTTTCTGAGTATATAGACGTTCAAATCAGGAATTTGTTACAAAAAAACAAGAAAATAGTTGATTTTGATGAAAAATATATGATTTATAGTTACGAAACTTTATTTAATTTATTCAAGATATGCCAGAAAGCTCCGCGGGCACCGTTTTTAATAGCATTTATGAGCGGCGTGTTGTCATTGTAATTATAATCTGAGGCATCCTCTCCGGCTGGCTCGAAGAATCGCTTGTCACCATTGATAAAATCCTTTATCAACTCGGCTGGTTTTTCTCCTAATTTCTCAGATATATAAAAAGTCGGCATAAGCATGTTCAGCGGTCCGGTGTATTTACGCCTGATAGCAGCGTGATTGCCTCTATGCAGTTGTTCCTTGACATATTTTTCCATGAATGTCCCTGGGTAAACTCGCATTCCGAGCGTTGCGCCGATGCAATCAGCGTCTATTTCTTTTGCGAAATCAATGGTTTCCTTCGCCGTTTCTGGAGTTTCTCCCGGACCACCCAGAAGAAGGTCAACCATAACCGCCATTCCATTTTCCTTGCAAAGTTTTACTCCGGTTGCGATGTTTTCTTTATTATGTTTTTGATTGTAGGTTCGCAGCATAGTTTCGTTTGCAGAATCACCTGTAAAATCTACTCCAACGCAACCGGCCAAAGCCATTTGTTTTGCAAGTTCCGCGTCGAATGGAGCAGGGGACATATATGTGTACCATTTGATTTTTTCGCCAAGTGAGCGTTTGTTGATTTCCATGCAGATATTCAAAGCATGACTGTATGAAAGGTTGAACTCCGAATCGCAGATATGCAGGACATCAACACCCTGTTTCAGTAACGACTGAATTTCATCGACAACTTCAGAAGGATTGCGAAGCCGAAGTTTTGTTCCTTTGGCGATTGGGTCGGCACAATATATGCAATTGCGATTACATCCTCTCTTGGTTTCTATGCCGCACTGACCTCCACGTTTGAAATAAGCGAGATTATCAATGAAATTACGTTCCGTTCCCAATGATAATGGTTCGGGCCAGGAAGGGTGATTTTCTAATATTTTGTTTTTATTCCGCCATAAAAGGCCCGGGACGTTTGCAAAGTTTTTATGGTCGCGTAATTGCCTCATCAGTTCAACTATTGCGATTTCTCCGTCTCCGTGTATTCCGAAATCCGCTCCTGAATATTCTAAAATTGGTTTTGCGAAAATTGAAAAACCTATACCTCCGAGAACAATAGGGGCATCTGTTAAGGCTCGTATTTCTTCTATTGTATTTTTTAGTTTTGGTACGAACCAGTCTGCGCTGGGCCAGAAACAGTCATCGGCGTTTCTAAAAGTAATTCCAATTAATTCCGGCATGTTTTTTGAAAAGAAATCTCTCATTGTTTCTTCGGGTTTTTCAACTAAACCTAAATCGAGCAATTCTACATCGATACCAGCTTGTTGTGCGGAAGACGTTACGTAGTCGAGACCTACCGGAGCGATTGAAGGTGACATTCTGTTTGTGTTAATAAGGACCAGCATAATTTTCTTTCTATTCAAATTTCCAACATGTATAACCGTTTGCGCGGGCATAAAAGTCTAAAAAAGAAGGGCTGATTTTTTAATCAATCAGCCCTTCTTTTCATTATTATTTAATTCAGGAGATTAGAATTTGCATGTCAGGGATAATGTACTCCACAGTTGGTCTTTTTTGTTTACTGAATCATCAAAAGATAATTGTAAAAACATTCCTGGAGTTAGTGATACATTGCTATTGATATCATAAGCTGTTGTTGCCCCGAAAACAGCATTTGACCAGTCATGGTCTGCATTTGCGCCATTTGGAGCTACGCCGTCATTGAAGACAAATTCTGTGTGCCAGTTAATTTTCCTGTCAACACCTGTAAGGGGACATACATATGGTGTTGCATAATCAAGCATGAAGATATGTGCAAAACCTGAAGCAGTACCACCTGCTCCCGAATTTGCTCCGACTGTGGTGCCGCTGTTTACCGGCATTAATTTAACCAGAACATATGAAGGAACCAGGCCTTCAACACCTAAAAGTTTTGGGAAAGACATGACAGTGTGTAATTCGTGTAAATCAAAAATACCGGAATCAGTGTTTACTGGAGTTGCTACACCGCCTTTTGAATGACTGCTTTGCTGTGGGTAATTATAATATACATATGCGAATCTGTAGTTCATCTCAAACAATTCGTCTGCAAAAGCTTTTCCATGATAATAAAGAGAATAATCCCATCTCTCAAAATTTTCGTAGCCTGATGAATTTGCTCTATGGCCTTCTACGCTGAATCCTACACCTGTGCTTGGTGAAAACAGGTCAAGAGTAGGATGAATAGCGGATTTGGCTCCGAAAACATTGAAACCTCTCCATACATATTTAGTTCCATATGTCAGGTCAAACTTAACCTGTAAGTCTGTAGGTTGAGTATCCTGAGCGAAACTGATACCCATACAAACCAAACATATCAAACTGCTCAACATTAATACCTTCTTCATAACTATCTCCTTTCAATTTATTATTGTTACTATACAAATATCCATATTTAAGTTTCAATTATCAATATCAGAATTTCTACCATTTACCGCTTTTTCTCATTTCAGCTTTCGGAAGGTCCTTAATCGCTGCGAGAAATTTATTCATTTCTTCATCGGGTAATTCATAATCAGTTAATTGTCCTGATAAGTATTTATCATATCCTACAAGGTCCATAAGTCCATGGCCGCTATAGCAGAATAAAATAACTTTCTCTTTTCCTTCTTCTTTTGCTTTTTTGGCTTCATCAATAACAGCAGCTATTGCCTGGCTTGTTTCCGGTGCAGGAATAAAGCCTTCTGTTCTTGACCATGTTATGGCAGCTTCATATGATTGTAACTGATGATATGCACGCGGCTCCAGTAAACCTTCTACGATTGCCTGGCAAATCAGGGGAGCCATTCCGTGATAACGTAAACCACCTGCGTGAATTGGCGGCGGGACAAAAGAATGTCCTAATGAATGCATCGCCAGAAGCGGCGTTGTACATGCAGTGTCGCCGAAATCGTACACAAATGGTGCTCTTGTCATTGTCGGGCATGCCGTTGGCTCGACCGGAATAATCTTTATTTCATCGCCATTGATTTTATCTGCGACAAACGGGAACGACAGGCCTGCGAAGTTACTTCCGCCGCCGGCACAGCCGATTACGATATCCGGCTTTTCTCCGACCATTTTCATCTGTTTTTTAGCTTCAAGTCCGATGATTGTCTGGTGAAGAAGTACGTGATTCAAAACGCTGCCAAGCGCATAACGTGTCTTTCCTGCAGGATCGGTTACTGCCTGTTCGATAGCTTCACTGATTGCGATTCCCAGGCTTCCGGGTGTATCCGGCATTTCAGAGAGGATTTTACGTCCTGCATTTGTTTCGTTACTTGGACTTGCTACGCAATTTGCTCCCCATGTATTCATCATCATTTTTCTGAAAGGTTTCTGGTCGAAACTTATTCTGACCATAAATACCTTACATTCGAGTCCAACGAGCTGACATGCAAAAGCAAGTGCGCTTCCCCATTGACCGGCACCTGTTTCAGTTGTTAATCTTTCGATGCCGAATTGTTTGTTATACCATGCCTGTGCAACTGCAGTATTGGGCTTGTGACTTCCTGGCGGGCTAGTGCTCTCGTCCTTAAAATATATTCGGGCAGGGGTGTCAAGGTATTTTTCAAGATATCTTGCTCTGCGCAAAGGTGCGGGCCTCCAGCGGTATAGAAGGTCGAGTATCTCTCCCGGAATATCTATCCATCTGTCCTGGCTCACTTCCTGCTCGATTAGATTCATCGGAAAAACTGGTGCAAGCATGTCCGGTGAAATCGGGTTACCATCTGGTCCAAGGGGAGGTAACATAGGTGTGGGCAAATCTGCCGCTAAATTGTACCACTGACGTGGTATATCACTTTCATTCAAAAATATTTTTGTTTGTTCCATATATCACTCCTGATTTTAAGTTTCACTCATCCGCAATTTGCTTCGTAAACAGCAGAACTTAAATTTCTTAATAATGCGGATATGCTATTGCAAAGATTATATTAAGTCAAGTATCGTATTTCTATGATTCGGCGTATCTTATGGAAAAAATTTACTCTTATTTTGAAAAAAACCTCTTATTTCAGGTTATTAACAAGAGGATATTTCGGTAAGTCTTTGAAATATAGTGTTTTATGAAAATATATGTTTGTGTAAGACCCATAAAATCCATAATGGAACTTTGAAAAAGTAGCAATCTAAAATATTTTAAATTTTGACTATTTTTGTAAATATCTCTTCACAACAAGCTGGTTAATATACTAATAATTTTTAGCTTTAAAGTAATTTGAATTGATACATATTTTTTGGTACGATATTAACGTCATTAAAGTAGGAGGATGTTAAAGGAAGGGTACAGAATATTGTAATATAAGTATATTGGTTAAGACCGTTTGGAAATAATGAAAATAGTATGTATAGGATTGAATCATAAGAGTGCGCCTTTAGATATTCGTGAAAAGCTTTTTTTCAACACAGAACAGATAAACGCGGCTTTGGTTGAGTTGAAAAAAAGTTTTCCTGATGCGGAATTTCTATTGCTTTCCACGTGTAATCGGGTAGAGATATTCTGCGCATGCAAACGTGTCGGCGGCATGGAATATGAGCAACTCGCAAACTTTCTTGCTGATTTCCATAAGCTCAATTTGAATAATTTCCGTGAGCTTTTATATTTTTATAGTGATGAAGATGTAGTCCGGCATTTGCTTACTGTTGCTTCCGGTCTCGATAGCATGGTTCTCGGCGAAGAGCAAATACTAAGTCAAGTCAAGGAAAGTTATAAATTGGCCTGCTCAGCCAAAAGTACAGGCAAGATAACTAATCGCCTTTTTCATTGTGCCTTTTTTACAAGTAAGAAAGTACATACTTGTACCGGTATATCGGATGGCCGCATAAGCGTGGCGGGAGTTGCGGTAGAGCTTGCAAAAAAACTCTTTGCTGAAATCGCAAAATCCAAAACAGTTGTGATTGGTGCAGGAGAAATGGGCGAGCTCCTTGTGAAGCATTTGCTTCATATCGGGTGTTCTGATATAACTGTAATTAACAGGTCTTTCGAAAAAGGCAATGCAATTGCTCGAAGACGCGGGATTAAAGCCGCACAATGGAGCGAACTTAATGAAAAAATAGTTGATTCTGACATTGTGATTTCCTCTGTTTCTATGAAGGAATATCTTTTTGATAGAAATAAAATGCAAGAGATAATGGATAAAAGGCAGAATAAACCGGTTTTAATTATTGATATTTCTGTACCGAGAAATTTTGACCCTGAAGTTGCGGAAATTGAAAACGTTCATCTTTATAGCATAGACGAGCTTTCCTATGTAGCAAAAGAAAATCTTAAAGCCAGAGAAGGTGATATATCGAAGTGTATGCAAATAATTTCAGAAGAGACATGTTCGTTTATGGAATGGTTTGACACTATCGAATTAGGTCCACTCATCGGACGGATGAAAAAGCAATTTGGTCAGATAACCCAGGCTGAACTTGAGAGGTTTTTTGTTGGCATAAGACAGGAAGCACCATGCAGGGAAGTATTGGAGACAATGGTCAATCGAATTGTAAATAAACTTCTGCATTGTGTCATAAGTAACGTGGAATCAACTGCGAAAAATGACAGCCCCGGCGAAGCCGCAAGGCTTATTCAAAATATTATGAGTCAGGCTGAGAAAATTTCTTCCGACACGCAAGGGCAGTCTAATTCTATTTCTATTAAAGCAAAAAGCAATAGAAAGTGTAAGAATAGAGTTTGTGACGCTGATTCTTCGCTTTGTTCTGATTGATATTTATTGAGTAATATTTTAATAATAGTTCATTAATATTTTTTCGAAAGGGGAGATTCAATGAAAGAAAAAATTGACCACGAGCTATTTCAAAGGTATTCAGGCAATCCCATTCTTACCGTTGAGAGCTGGCCTTACAGAGCCAATTCTGTATTCAATGCTGCCGCAGTGGAAATAAATGGAGCTGTTTTGCTTCTTGCAAGAGTTGAAGATTACAGGGGAATATCACATCTTACTGTTGCCAGAAGCAGTGACGGCATATCTAACTGGCAGATTGATGAAAAGCCGACTTTAATTTCTCAGTCGGATAAACATCCTGAAGAAATATGGGGAATTGAGGATCCGCGTATTACCTGGATTGAATCAATGCAGAAATGGGCTGTTTGCTATACAGCTTTTTCAGAAGGCGGCCCATTGGTATCTCTTGCCCTGACAACTGATTTCAAATCATTCGAGCGGCTTGGTCCGGCTATGCACCCTGATGATAAGGACGCGGCTCTTTTTCCAGTTCAATTTAACGGCCGATGGGCAATGTTGCACCGACCGGCGGGAAGGTCGCCGCTTCTTGGTGCACATATCTGGATTTCTTTTTCGCCGGACTTGAAGCATTGGGGAGATCACAAGGAAATAATACACGCAAGAAAAGGAGCATGGTGGGATGCGAATAAAATCGGTTTATGTGCTCCGCCAATGGAAACCGAAGAAGGCTGGCTTATTCTATATCACGGCGTACGCATGACTGCTTCTGGATGTATTTACCGATTGGGGCTTGCAATGCTGGATATTGACGATCCGACTAAAATCATCAGGCGTACGGATGAATGGATTTTTGGGCCGCAGGCACATTATGAGCGAGAAGGGGACGTCGATGACGTTGTTTTTCCTTGCGGCTGGTTCAAAAAAGACGATAAAGTCTATATGTATTATGGTGCCGCAGATTCACATCTATGTCTGGCTATGGCAGATTATAATGAGCTGATCGATTTTATTATGAACTGTCCCTCTGAAAATGCCGGCTAAATCAGTCGCTTTGTTTAAAAAATACAAATACATATTGAGTTGCAGAGGCTTATTTGAATTTAGTGACAGGTAAAATCAAGCCTATATACGGCAAATTACACTTTAAGAACAAAATGAGTCAATAATAATATAAAAAATATTTCTTTTTTTTAAATATTTATTTTGATTATTGTGACATCCACAAATAAAATGAATATGTCGTGTATTTGAAATAATGAAAAAGTCAAAGAAAGGATGCTAAAAATGGCAAAAAAGAAGAAAGCCGCGAAGTCACGCAAGGGGACATGGACATCGAGTGATATTAAGCTCCTTAAGCAGAAGTTTCCGAATACTCCGACTGCCGAGGTAGCCGCAAAGCTTGGACGTCCCGTTGATGCTGTAAAGAAGAAAGCTTCACGGATGGGACTTCGTAAAACCAAGAAGTACATGAAATCTCTCGGCAGAGCATAAACTTCTATTGAGTTTTATGTAGTAGTAACTTCAGCAGGTTAATAATTTGTATGACTTGTGTGGGGGAGTTGTATAATTTAATATATCACGACATGGATTTCTTATTTAAAGTTTGACATGTTGCGATATAATAGAGTTGTTATCTGATGCCCTTATAACGAGAACGCAGTTTGTCTCTCTCTTTAAAGCTTATTTTTGTCTTAGAAAAGGGGATGTCTCTGGTATATTATTTGATCCTCGCTAAGAAACTATGAAAGCCAGGCCTCCCATGGAGCCCGTGTTGCCTACTAAAAATAATAGTTGTTCCATGACTTTTTTCCTTTTCACTTTTACCTTTTGCCTTTTTTCCTATCCTCATTTTCAGCGTAGTTTTCGATCAAAAATGTAGCGCGCCACAGCGAAATTTAGAAAAAAATAAAATAATTTTTATTGCAGGCCGCATAAGGATTTAGCGATTTCGAGCCTATGTCACTACCCTCATTTTTGGCGCACTTTTCAATCAAAAACGTAACACCGCGCCAATTACAGAGGGAGAGTGTTGTTTTCTCCCAACGTTGAAAAGTAAATATTTTTCATATATTTCATATTTAAGTAG
>JAFGPS010000173.1 GCA_016936075.1 Sedimentisphaerales bacterium
AGAAGTTCTATTAAGGTAAAGCCTTTTTTAGTCATCATAAAAACACTCCTTCAGCAATAAAGTAACCAAATTCGTCAGGTCAAACATATAGTCTAAGCCTTGTTAATAATCACGGTAGTGATTTCATTTCAATCACCCTTAATAAGTATTGTATCTTTTAAACTCTTCTGCGCCAAGTACTTTTGGAGATAATTCATCAGAAAGTATTTTCAAAAGTAATTTTCCATCGCCCGGTTTTTCAATTATTTTTGCCTGATATGAGAAATTTTTGTCCTTATCTGGCAGGCTGATTTTTCTTCTATTTTTATTTTTCGCAGACCTTTTAAATATACAGTCCAGAAATTACCCTGAGATTCTTACAGAAATAAGCCTTCGAGTTTTGCCACGGAGGCTTGTTTTGTGAAAAAACAAGCGGGTAAGACCTTTGTGTCGTTAAGAACAAGGCAATCTCCGGGTAATAAATACTCGCTGAGCCTGCTAAATTTACTATCTAAAATGGCTCCATTTGAGCGTTTCAAGACGAGCAGCCGCGAGTCTGTTCGTGCAGGCAGCGGCTTCTGAACAATAAGCTAATCAGGTAGTTCATAATTTAGCTTTTCCGTTTTCATAGTATAAAGTTATCAGACCTGAATCAAAATAACAAAAAAAATTTAGGCCAATAATAAGCTAATTTAAGGTTTTATAAAGATAAATAATATTATCAACCAAAGTCGCTGATTTGTCGGAACGATAGGATTGTATATTAAGAACAACATAAACCATTAATAAAGGATTTTGACAATGGCATCAGCAGCATATTTTAATAAGCAGGCGACAACAATAGCGACTTTAGGCAGAAACGAGCTTAAGAAAAGGATTAAAAACTTCCATGGCAGGTTCAAACTTGATTTTACGGAAGAATATCTTAATAAATTGAGCGAAGACAGACTTCGTCATATCCTTCTGGCAGCACTAATAAATGCAGGGCCGAGAAACTAATATAAACATGTCATTTATAATCTGAAAAGATTCTCATATAAAATAAAAAAGGCGGAAATCTTTCCGCCTTTTTTTATTTCTATATAACTTTCGCAAACTAATGCTTATTTCTATTCAAGGTTCATAACCTAACTTACCCCTTACTTAGGTTCATAACCTAATTTGCCCCAGCAGCCTTTCTGTACCCACTGCAAGTCTAAGAATCCATCTGGAGTTGTTGGTGCTACGTCATTTTGATGGCTCTGCAAGTTTGCTTTACCAATCTCTACAGTATCACTTCCTCTCCACTTATAATAGTTTGACGAACCATCTGCGAAGGAGAATGTAGTTCCATTTCCATGCCTGACAGCCGGTGAATCCCACCATACCTCCCTGGTATAATGAACAGCATAACTATCAGGAGTGAGCCAGCCTTCGTCAATAAAAACGAGCCTGTTAGCAGGGCGTTTGATATTCATCATATTGGTTACCATAGGGCTACCTTGTCTTGTCAAACCATTCATTGCATCCATAACTGAATAAGTGATAAGTGAACCTCTCATACCTGTTGGGCACTTATAAACACCTTCCTCTTTAGTATAATTCCACAAGGTACCTATTCTCATTGCTTTTCTTTGGTCTTCTTCCGGCAATTGTACTCCAGTAGCATAATCGTCAGAATAACCTTTTCCAACCCAGCCGCCCGGGCCGCCCGCATTGCCGCTGACGAGTCTTTGCTCATTATCGTCTGCAAACATAATCCATGCAAGAGTTAGTGACTTGAGGTTTCCAAGGCACATGGTTCGCTTGCCCTGTTCTTTTGCTCTATTAAGTGCCGGAAATAATATCGCCATTAAAACCGCGATAATTGCAATAACGACCAGAAGTTCTATTAAGGTAAAGCCTTTTTTAGTCATCATAAAAACACTCCTTCAACAACAAAGTAATCAAATTCGTCAGGTCAAACATGTTGTCCAACCCTTGTTAATAATCACAGTAGTGATTCCATTCCAATCACCCTTAAGAGTCATTATATCTTTAAAAATCCTCTGCGCCAAGTAATTTAGGAGATATTTATTTAAAATTTATGCTAATAATTCTCGTTTTTCTTCGATTTAATGGGAAAATTAGGAAAAAAAGCATAAATTATATGTTTATGAAAGATTTCTCTAAGATATTTAAACTTTAAGTTCGTTGACATAACAAAAGAATTTTCATATAATCTAATAAGAAAATTCAGCCCTTTTATAAAGGAGATTAAGTATGCGTATACTCCTAAGACAAAAAGACGGCAATACCAAGGAGTTTCAGTTCGAAAAAGGGCCTATTTTAATAGGTAGAGGGCAGGACAGTAACATATTTTTGCCAGACAGAGCAGTCTCAAGGCATCATGCGGTAGTCCAATTAACTGACGAAGGTACGTGGATTATCGAGGACCTTGATTCGACAAGCAAAACATATCTTAATGACGAGGCAATTCACAAAGCGGAAATAAAACACGGCGACTGTCTTAGAATTACCGATTTTATCATCGACTTTATAATCGAAGAGGAAGTCACGGAAGAAGAAAAGAAAATGCAGCTCGATGATACTTTGCACCTGGAAGCGGCTCTGGCGGTTCCTCCTCACGAAACAGTTGTGAGAAAACCAGATGCAGGTCATGCGCCTGCAATGAGACTTGCGGCAAGAAGGCTAACGGATTTCTCGATAGCTTCTGAAAAAATATGCTGCGCACAGAGCCTTGACGAAATTCTGCTGCATTTATTGGATATGTCAATAGAGCAACTTGGAGCCGCGCATGTATGGGGAGCTTTGCGAACCCAGCCTTCGGGTTCTATGGTATGTCACGCGGGCAAAAAAAGAGACGGCTCACCAATAGACCTTGGAAAACTGAAACTTCAACAGAAAATCGGACAGGTTGTCGA
Organism: Sedimentisphaerales bacterium; assembly: GCA_016936075.1. Taxonomy (GTDB): domain Bacteria; phylum Planctomycetota; class Phycisphaerae; order Sedimentisphaerales; family Anaerobacaceae; genus JAFGPS01. The sequence continues at coordinate 2,883 of JAFGPS010000173.1, forward strand.
AAAGGGACAGTTTCTCGTTCTTCCAAGAGTTTCGGCTCAACTGGAAGAGGATGATGCGATACGCTCTGCATTGATAGCGGCTGTTATGCGGCCAAATGGTTGTCATGGTGTTATCTATATGGACAATGGAATGAAGGACAAGCACTATAGCCTGAGTGACCTTGATTATCTGATGCTGCTTTCGATGCACACAGCCGCGGTTATGAATAAGTTCTTTTAGCCGAACATATTCGGGCATTTCGTTTTAATACATCAAGGCCAGTGCGTTTTATGACTGAATCACCGAATTTAGTTTCAAATAATTCTTCATTCATTTTTAAAACCTCATCAAGATTTATCTGCGCTTTTTCGGGATGAAATTGAAATTGTTTGTTTTTGCAGGCCGGGGCAGTTTTTTGATAGGGACATACTTTGATACATTCCTCACAGCCAAATAGACGATTAGCTATTTTTTCTGCAAGTTCTGATGGAATTTCACCTTTGTATTCTATAGTAAGATAATTTATGCACTTGCTCGCATCTAAAAGGCCATCGGGTCGTAATGCTCCAGTAGGGCAAACCTTGATACATTTTTCGCATGTCGAACATATAGTTTCAGGGACTAATAAGGACTCATCATATTCTAATTTCAAATCAGTTATAATTTCACCGAGAAATATTTTACAGCCCAATTCGGGGTTGATAAGCATGTGATTTTTCCCAATAAACCCAAGTCCTGCACGAACAGCTAATGCACGCTCGGCCAACGGTACAGAATCAACGCAAATCTTGCTCGTTGCTCGTCGCTCGTGACTTGTGACTCGATGCTCAATAATAAAATCCGCCAATTCCCGTAAACGTTGTTTTATGAATGTATGATAATCCTCATAACAGGCATAGCTTGCGATTTTGCCGGTTTGCGGGGTGTGATTATATTGCACCATTTCCGGCGGATTGTAATTCAAACCCACTATAATAACAGATTTCGCATTTTCAAGAAGTTGTGAAGGATTCGTCCTTTTATCGAAATTATTGTGCATATAAGCCATCTGGCCTGCACAACCCGACTCAAGCCACAATTCGAACTTTTCTATCTGTTCAGAATCGATTTGCTCTGCGTTAGTAATTCCAACAATATCAAATCCCAACTCAAGAGCTTTGGATTTTATTTCTTCTGTCAAACTCATTCATAAATTATACAGAGTTTACATCAAGAAAACCATGCTCAACTGGTTTTAATTGCTATCTTTCTATGACAGGGTAAATCTTGACTGTATTCTGATATATTTCAGGCAGTTGAAAGGCAGGACTGGTTTTAAGTTCATTTTTAATTTGTTCAATTTTTTTTGGGTAATTTTCGATTCTCGAGCTAAATGTCCTTACCTCATCATGGAGATTATTTAGTTGGTAAAAGAGGCTCACAAAATGCTGTTCCGTCGAGTTGATTTTCTCTGTCATTTCTTTTTTCGCTTTCAATCCACTGAGCTCTACAATCAACTCTACATACATGACATCAAGCTTGGTGAATACTTCAGGACGGTCTGTTTCAGGATTTTGACGATATTTTTCTATCGTTTTGAGCCTTTCGGTAATACCTGCTAATTCAATTTCCAAGCCATTAAGAGTTTTATCCATCTCAATAATACTTTTCTTGGCAAGATCAACGGCTTCTGTATCAGATGAAAGCGTATGTATCTGCTTTTTCATCTTATCGTACTCCTGCTTAATTGCCTCAAGCTGTGATTCTTTCTCAGGCAGCCCTTTTTTCGCTTCAGCAATCATTTGTTCCCTATCACCAATCTCCCATTCGTAATTACTTCTTCTTTCCTGAACTTCTTCATTTAATATTTCAGCAAAAGCCAAAGCCTTTTTTTTTGCATCGTCCTGACTAACTGCGAATAACTGAATTCCAACATAACCAATCGGTTTTTGAAGTGAAGATTCAGACATAATGTTATAACTGCTCGATGTTTTGAGAAATTCTTTTTGCTTGGGTGACATAGACTTTCCAGAATTGGTTTGCAAAGGCTTCTCGAATGTTCCACGCCTTTCAGGCAAATTACTCGAACTTTTAACATAAAATTCAACCATATATTCAGGTTTGACTGGTCCCCTTCCTGGTGTATGGCCCAACTCCCATTTTATGGGAAACTTGGATATTTCATATTTTAATTCTGATGCAGCATTGTTTGGCTCATTAGATTCCTTTAGTTCGGAAGCGTTTATCGGTAATAAAATACATGCTAAAATCATAATAATTACAAACTGGATTTTTTTTAAGTTAATCATTGTTGTTCTCCTTTTCATTTACTTATCAACCCTGCAAAGCAGGGTCACGTGGCATGGCCATCTTGGCCATGCATTCAACATTTAAGAATAAAGCATTCTGCTGACAGCGGTTCATAATACACTTGTTTTAATGCATGGGCTGGAAGCCCATGCCACGTTATTGAATTTTTAATTTTATATTTTTCGCGACAGAAGTATCTGGATACCTCTGTGCTATATATTGATATTGATTATCAACCAATTCTTTATAATCAGGATAATTTTCCAGAAGTTGAGTAGCAGCTAACAATCGAACTGCGTTGGCGGAATCGTTAATATTTTTCTCAATCTCTTCAAAACTCAATTCAACTTCTGGCTTTTGTGGCTGATTTAAGGAACGCCATAGAATTCCCGTTGTTACAACAATCAATATGCTCGCGGCAATTGAAGCATAACGAAGCCATGGAACTTTTTTTGTTTTTGAAAGTTCCTGAATCTTAACATTCTCTATTTCTCGTAAATTATCTTCCCAGATAACATTTGATAATTCAAGTGAGCGGTTCAAGGCTTTGCTCAATTTTCGACAATTTTCACATTTATCAAGATGTTGCGATACAATTCTATTTTCTTCCTGTGCCAACAAGCCATCAGAATAATCGACTAACATTTCCTGTATATTTTCACATGGCATATTTTTCATGGTTCAATACCTCGTTCTAATAAGGTTTTTGCCAGAATCATTCTCGCGTCGCGCAGCCTGCCGCGTATTGTTGAAGGATTCTGCTCTAATACTTCACTAATTTCATTCGAATTCATATCACAAAAATACCGAAGTACAATCGGTCCGAGCAAATCTTCATCGAGTTTTTTCAGACTTTGCCGCACAATTTCAAGTTCCTCTGCGGCTATCACACTCTTGTCACTCGAACTTGTTTGTATTTGCGATTTTCGTTCCAGTATTTCATTTGCGTTTTTTCGGAAACTTTTTCTTCGCCTGTGTTCGGCCATGCATTCATTTACAGTTACTTTTACGAGCCATTTTACGCCATCCTGTTTTGTCTCGAATTTTGCTGTATTTTGCATGGCTTTAATCGAGACATTCTGTAATACATCTTCAGAATCAGCGGTGTTCAAACCCAATCCTCCAACGATACGCTTGAGTCTGTTTTGCTGAGCCATGAATATTTCAACAAGGTTCAGGTCAATTGCTTCGACGCATGTATCGTATTCGAATTCCAATCCAATTTCCGCGCTAATTTCATTCACTAATATTTCAACTCCGAGCTATTCCTGTTTTCTATAAGTATAATGCGCAGAGTATAAATAGTGTTGGGGAAAATATATTTTTTGTTGACTTAATAGTGAAAAAAGCTTTTTTTATTGACTGAAATGTGACAATTTATTATAAATCTGATACGTGTACGTATTAGATTTGGCAGTACTCCAACGTAAATAGAAAAGGAGACATCATGGAAACAAAAAAGAATGCATTTATTATCTCATTTGTAACCCTAATAACTCTTGTAATATTTTCAGTTTCGAGTTGCTCACCAGCGCCAGAGCCTATTGCGGCTCCAGGTTCGAAATTACCTGTCGCCGATGAAAATATAATTATAACCCAGGAAGACGTGACAGTTGAAAAAGTTGGCACGTCAATTCCTGTTTCAGCTATTGGCGAGCCGGTTAGCGAAGTTACTCTTTCTGAGCCGCGTTGGGTAGCAGGAGCTACTCCTGAAGCGAGTTCAGCCATAGTTGAAGGTGCAATAATGCCAGTTGATCCATGTGGATACCCAATTAATTTCCGAGTAGTTTTGCCGGCAAGCTGGAATCGCCGTGCAATACAACAGGGCGGCGGCGGAATGAACGGAACTATTACCGTTGGAGGCGGTGGCGGATTTGGAGCTCGAGGAGGAGCTTCAGTTTCGCATGAAGTCATGTATGGTAGTGATTCAGGTCATCAGGCTGGCGGTGGTATGATGGGCGGCATGATGGGTGGCGGTATGATGGGAGGTAGAGGAGCCGGAACACGTGGCGCAGCTCCTGCTGGTAGTGGTAATGTACCAGGTCGCGGCGGAGTTCCAGGCGCAGCTATGGCTCCTGCTCCTGGTGCACGCGGTGGTATGAGAGGCGGCGGTATGATGGGTGGAGGCATGATGGGAGGTTCAAATGCCGGTAATGCATGGGCGCTCAATGATGAAGCAATCAAGAATCTGGGTTACATGCAGATGAAAAAGACTCACGACGCCGCGATGGTTATTATTGAGCGAATCTATGGAGAACGTCCAAGATTCAGTTATTACATTGGCGGCTCGCAGGGCGGTCGTGAAGCTCTCACAGTAGCACAGCGTTATCCTAATGATTATGACGGAATTCTCGCTGATGTACCAATCGTGAATTTTTCTTCCTTAATGCTCGCGCCAGAACTTATCAGAATTCAGGAAAAACCTCAGGACAATTGGGTTACACCCGCAAAAGTAAATGCAATTCGCACGGAATTCATCCGACAGTGTGATGGACTTGACGGTCTTGTAGATGGAATAATCAATAATTATGCCGCAGCTCGTAAACTTTTTGATGTCACTGACGGTGTCGGTACAACTGATCCATGGGCAGCTCTCAGGGCACCAGATGGAGTAGATCCAAATCCGAGTGATTCTTCTGCTTCAGCTAAACTCACAAATGGCCAGATTGATACGCTCGAATTTGTTTACAGCCGATACAAATTTGCCACGCCGCTTGCTAACGGCGTAAAAACTTTCGGAATGTGGGTACCAAATACTGATGTTTCAGGCTCAGGTCTTATAGAATCAACTCGATACCAGGGCCAGGAAGGTGCTCCTGCAAACGCACGTAATCATTCACATATGGGAGTATTAGGTGTAACCGGATTCCTCATGCAGGATTTATCAGCTAATCCTCTCGATTATGTCGAAGGAGGCAAATACAACAAACGCAGAGAAGAAATTTCCGAATGGCTCGATTCGACAAATCCAGACCTTACAGCATTCTACAAGAGTGGCGGAAAGATGATTGTAAATATTGGAACCAACGACTCACTTGCTTCTCCAGGTGCCCAGTTAGATTATTACCAGTCTGTAATCGACAAGATGGGACAGGACAAAGTAGATGCTTTCGCCCGTTTATTCGTGCTTCCTCAGACTGGTCACGGCTTGAGCGGAAACAGCTTTGCAACAAATGGCGATGGCCAATCGGTTCAGTCTTTCTCAATACCGAATCAGTACGACAAAAGGAATATACTCTTTGCATGGGTTGAGAAAAACGAAGCTCCGGACAAGACTCTGGTCGTAACATCCGGAAATCGCAGCCTGCCGCTCTGCTCATATCCTAATTATCCTAAGTATATCGGCGGGCCAGTAGAATCAGCTTCTTCGTACGAAAGTACGGCACCATAATACACATATAATCGTAGATAATCCGGGCAGTGCTATCAAATACAGCATTGCCCGGATTAATGCGTTTGTATTATTCAACTTAAATTACATCTATCGTCTCAATTCTTATTGATTGACTTTAAACCGATACTTTATACAATAGGATAATTCTTACGCATATTTATTAGTTTTTACAAAGGTTTTTAATGTTATCAATACACAATATTCCGATGAGTTTACGAGCGGCATACTTGTCGATGCATAGGCAATCTGAAATGAATGCCCAGAAACACGGTATTACCGCCAATCAGTTCGTTCTTCTTATGTTTCTCGCTGAAGACGACGGAATTTCTCAAAGAGATTTGGTAGAACGAGCTTTTTCCGACCCTAATACAATTCGTGCAATGCTCGTTCTGTTGGAGAAACGCGGCTTAGTCGAACGAGACCAGCATCCGGAAGATGGACGTAAACGCAATGTTACAATTACACTTAAAGGCAGGGAGATTTATCAGAAAGTTTCCGATGAAAACGAGACAATGCGTCAAACATTGACGTCTCTTTTCAGCCCTGAAGAAATTCAAAAGTTGATTTTGTTTCTTGATACCATTTCAAAAGCAATGACTGAAAGTGTCAGAAAAGATAAAATAAAAAAAGCTCAGCAAAAACTGCTTCACAACAAAATTTAATTATTAAGTAATATTTATTGAAAAAATTTGGTTTTCACCCAAGCCTTTGTTGACAAGCATATATTTTCTTTATACTATACAAGTCCAGTTGGAAATTCGATTTCGCTCAGTCATCGCGTTCTTTGAATTCCCTGAATTTATTCAATTAAATAACTCAAGCTGATTTTTCTTTTTTTGTCATGCTGAGTAAAACGAAGCATCTGGCCCTATCAGATTATTAGTGCTTGATTGTGGAATTTCGATTGTTTTATTAAAGGTTTGTAAATACGTGAAAATTATAGCTGTTATACCAGCGAGATACAGTTCAACGAGATTAGCCGGCAAAGTTCTCCTCAAAGATACGGGAAAGTTTCTCATCCAGCACACATATGAGCAGGCGTCTTTAGCTAAATTACCAGACAGGGTAATTATAGCCGCAGATGATGAGAAAATCGTCTCCGCCGCTAAATCGTTCGGTGCAGAGTGTATTCTCACTTCAGTCAATCACCAAAGCGGCACAGACAGAATAGCTGAAGTAGTGCAAAATATAGCGGATAAACTATTCTCTGACGACATAATCGTTAACGTTCAGGGAGATGAGCCAGAAATCGATCCGGCCAATATCGACAAAGTCGCTCAACTGCTCGTAGATAATCCAGATTATCCAATGGCGACCCTCGTCGCTCCATTTGAGAGAGCCGAGGACGTGGGGAATCCAAATATTGTTAAAGTCATAACAACGAGTCACGAGCGACGAGAGACGAGTGACGAAGCCTGTAAGGCGCTTTACTTTTCCCGCTCGGTAATTCCATACGACCGGCAAAGCGGCGGAATCGGCGATTTGAGTTTATACTTGCGGCACATTGGCATTTACGCCTTTCGCAAGGATTTTCTATTGAAAATCACTACCTTGCCGCAAAGCCCATTGGAAAAAACAGAAAAGCTCGAACAGTTACGTGCAATTGAAAACGGTTACGGAATTTTAACAGGAAAAATAGAACGCACCTGCGACGGCATAGACACGCCGGAACAATACGCAGAATTTGTTAAAAGATATAAAAATAAATAATATTTTTATTGTCATTCCGCACTTGTTGCGGAATCCAGAAAGATGAGCAAAGACTATTTTGTATATATTCTGGCGAGCAAAAGGAATGGAACTTTATATGTTGGAGTTACAAATAACCTTCTTAAAAGGGTATTTCAACATAAGGAAAAAATTGTGCAGGGTTTTACCTGCAAGTATAAAGTGAATATGCTTGTATATTATGAGCATTTTTCTGATATTTATTGTGCAATTGAAAGAGAAAAGAAACTGAAAAAATATAGAAGGCAA
>JAFGPS010000174.1 GCA_016936075.1 Sedimentisphaerales bacterium
GGATTCATCCATCGATCCTGCAGTTTTATAATTGCCTGTCCGACAGGGAGCATACTGAAATACTTTTTATCATCTGAATCCAGTTGGCATATTGCAGCGGCTTTATTTATATCTGCGGGATCCTTCTGATTTAAGAATATTGTTGTATAGGTATTACCGAGAGCTGCCGAGCTTAGAAGGTGTGGGTGCTGGTCGATTACAACTATTCCGATACCTAATTCACGGCACTGACGAAAGAGCATCTCAAGGATTGTTTCGTTTGCTGTTTGTGCTTTTTTATGCAGAACATGGTGAGCCTCTTCAATGAAGATTACAAGCTTTAACTGTTCTCGGTCGGCGGAATTCAGCCTTACATAGTAAAGCCACAGGCACAGCAGGGGGATAAGGAACTTCTTGCTTTCGGCGGCTAATGCGTCAAGTTCGATTATTGTGTTCTCATGAAGCATTTTTTGTGCGAGCTGATGTTGTGAAATCTGGTCTTTCGATGAAATATCAGAAAACTCAAGGCTTTCCAGTGCACGCATTGCAGTAACCTTCCAGCCGCCCATACGGCCTGTATCAGAGACTTTTTCCAGTTCTGTGATGATATTATCTACAGTAGGACAAAGGTTACCTTCTTTGTATATTGCTGCAATGGCTTTTCGAAGGATGCTTCGCGAACCGTCACCAAGTGTGAAAGCCTGACTCATTACATCGACAAGCTGGTTCACATAGACATTTGATTCGATGCCGGGCGGAACTACAAAGGGATTGAATGGGAATTTAACAAGGTTTCTACCGGGAGTATAAATGTTGAGCTTGTTCCTGAAATTGGGAATTAAATGCCTAACCGTTCTTTTCCAGTCCATGAATACGAATGGTATTTTCTTTTCAATAAGCTGGCTTAGGATGTGAAAAGTCACATTAGTCTTACCGGCTCCAGATCTGCCAAGAATAGCTGCATTCTGGATTAGTTCACTATATTTGAGACCAAGAGGCCATTTTTCCTTATCGTAAAGAATAGTTCCGATGTTGATTGAGCCTTTAGCTTTGTTTTCAGGCGGGAGTGAAAGGAGTATCTTATTGTGAAAGTCTCCGAAGGTTTGGTAGGCGGTTGAAATTATCTGTTTTTCTATCAGGGATTTTAACTCAGCATCTGCTATTTCATAAGTTTTTAGCCAATGTGAGATTTTATCTGGCATTAGAGGTTTCAGTTTGACTGCGATTTTTTCTGTGTACATTTTGATAAGAAATTAATTCAAAAGATGACAATATAGAGGATTTATAAATTATAAACCGAAATATTCTTCATTTTCTCTTCACCACAGGTGATAAGCATTTTCTAAAAAACAATTGATTGATGAATTTAGGTAAGTTATAAATATATCACTTTCGTTGAATAATCAAGAACAGGAAAACTATGATTCAACAATTTATATTGAATGGATTGATTGCTGGTGGGATTTATGCCTTAGTAGCTTTAGGCTTTACTGTGATTTTCAGGACGGTAAAATTCTTCCATCTTGCACATGGGGTGGTATATACGACAGGTGCATATATTGGATACACGCTAGCTATTCAATTAAAACTTCCTATTGTTATAGCTTTTTTGTTTGCCATGCTCTCGGCTGCGATTTTAGGAATATTGATTGACAGAATTGTATATCGTCCTCTTCGGAAAAAAAAGGCTTCAAACCTTATTTTGCTTCTTGCATCTTTTGGGATTTTTATTTTTGTTCAAAATCTAATCCAGTTAATTTACGGAGCACAAATTCTTTCTCTCAGGACTGGTCCCGTAAAGGAAGGTTACGAAATATTCTCGGCAATTATAACACCGATACAAATTATTATTTTAGTAACCTCTTTTGTTCTAATGATAACTCTTTGGATTTTCATAAGAAAAACAAAATTAGGTAAGGCAATGAGGGCTGTTTCTGACGATCCTATGGCCGCAAATATCGTCGGTATAAATCCTGAAAGAATTATTATGATTTCTTTTGCTTTAGGTTCAGCACTTGCAGGAGCCGCAGGATTTCTGATTGGTATGGAAACCAATCTGGAACCTACAATGGGATTTAATATAATTTTAAAGGCAATTATAGCCTCAATTGTTGGAGGAGTTGGCAGTATCCCGGGAGCAATGCTCGGAGGTTTGTTTATTGGATTATCTGAGAATATAGGAATTGCATGGCTTCCTTCTGCATGGAAAGATGTTATTGTGTTCGTAATTCTTATTATTTTCCTGTTAATCAGACCGCAGGGATTTTTAGGAATAAAAACTAAAAAGGAGAATAGCTGACTTTGGAATATATACTTCATATTTTAGTTATTTGTGGAATATATAGCATCCTGGCTTTAAGTCTTAACTTGATTTTAGGTTATACAGGATTAGTCAATTTAGGCCATGTTGCTTTTTATGCAACCGGTGCTTACATTTCAGCTTTATTAACTTTGCAGGCAGGTTTATCCCCCTGGATAGGATTGCTCGCCGGAGGTTTAGGGGCGGCACTAATAGGTATTGTTGTTACCTTGCCTGCACTAAGATTAAAGAGCGACTATCTGGCATTAGCTACATTAGGGGCAGGGATCATAGTTTATCAAGTATCCAAGAACTGGACTTCCTTAACAAGAGGACCGATGGGACTGCCTGGAATTCCCGGCTTTTCGATTTTTGGAATAGCTTTTGATTCGACTTGGTCATATTTGATTTTAGTTATTGTTTTCGTATTAATTACATTGTTTATTATAAACCGACTTGTAACCGGTGCTTATGGAAGAGTTTTAAAATCCATTCGAGAAGATGAAGTTGCTTCCTCTGTATTAGGAAAGAATGTTAATAAATATAAATTTCAGGTGTTTATTACAGGGGCGTTTTTCGCAGGGCTTGCAGGCAGCTTATATGCCCATTATATTACTTTTATTGATCCGTCCAGCTTTACCATAATGGAATCAATGACAATTATATTAATGGTAATCTTCGGAGGAATGGCCAGTATTAAAGGTTCAGTCGCCGGTGCTGTAATTCTTGTAGTTATTCCGGAAATGCTTCGTTTTTTAGGAATGCCAAGCTCTATAGCCGCTCCTTTAAGACAGATGATTTATGGTTTATTGTTAGTTATACTCATGATGAAAAGACCACAAGGCTTATTTGGTAAATTCAGGTTTACATAATATGGAACTGCTCAAAATAGAACATATAAAGAAAAGTTTCGATGGCTTAAAAGTAGTTGACGATTTGTCATTTACCCTGGAGAAAGGGAAAATCACCAGTCTGATCGGCCCGAACGGAGCGGGAAAAACAACCTTGTTTAATATTCTAAGCGGATTATGCAAGGCTGACAGCGGCGATATTTATTTTAATAGTAATTCAATTTTCAATAAATCTCCTTATTATATTGCAAACCTTGGAATTGGCAGGACTTTTCAGAATATAAAACTGTTCCCCCAGATATCTGTCTGGGACAATGTTCTATTAGCTTCTCAAAATCATTCTGGAGAACATTTTATTAAAACATTATTACCAACAAAGCAGGTTCACGAAGACGAGAAAAATGCAGAAGAAAAAGCAATGGAATGTCTGGAATTTGTTGGTTTGTTTAACAAGAAAGAATATTTTGCCGAAAACCTTTCTTACGGCCAGAAAAAGCTGCTTGGCTTGGCTATTACGCTGGCAACCGGAGCGGATTTGCTTTTATTGGATGAGCCGACAGCCGGAGTTTATCCTGAAACAAGGAAAAAAATACTGGAACTTCTGGGACAGTTGAGAGATCAGGGTAAAACCATACTATTTATCGAGCATGACATGAAAATAGTAATGGATATATCAGATATCGTAATTGTCATGAACTACGGCAAAAAAATTGTAGAAGGCTCTCCTGAAAACGTGAAAAACAATCAGGATGTAAAAGATGCTTATCTTGGGAGGGGAAATGGCTCTTCTTGAAGTCAAAAATTTAACTGTATATTACGATACTGTTCGTGCGTTGGATAATGTATCTTTCAAAGTCGAGGAAGGTGAAATTGTATCTCTAATCGGGCCAAATGGGGCAGGCAAGAGCACTGCTTTAAATACGGTTGCAGGGGTAATTCCTTTAATTGGAGAAAGCAAAGGGGAAATTGCGTTTAACTCTAAAAATATAAAGAACTTACAGCCGTACCAGTTAGTCAAGGAAGGTATCTGCCTTATTCCACAAAACAGGAGAATATTTGATTCCATGACTGTTAAGGAAAATCTTGAAATGGGTGCTTTTCTTGTAAAGGATAA
>JAFGPS010000013.1 GCA_016936075.1 Sedimentisphaerales bacterium
ACCGAAAAAGACATCGTGTGTATAAGCAAATGGACCAGGTGTCCAGCTAAGAGTTGTGTTACTGATAGGAATGTCTTTAGCGCCATTTTTAGGTTTTGGTTTAGTTGCGCCATATCCGGCTCCACCCAGCAAGAAATTCACTGCATTAATGAATACAATCTCACCATCTGCATTAACACAATATTGAGCATAATATGCAGCACCGAAAACCATTCTTGGTGCTGGCGGGATAACTCCTGAACCATCGTAGGTCTCTACTCCAGCATCCCAATAAGCAATAAGCATTATAGTATCATTTGGCATATGCGCAATAAGTGTGCCGTTACCTACATCCAATCCATCAACCGTATATATACCATTTGTTGTACTTGTATATATTGTCGCCTTATTGCTGGCATCTAACGAAACTCCGGCAAAAACAGGGTGTGTAGGCTCGTCAGCCTCAATAGTAGAAAGGGCAATATTCATTCTCGTAGTAGATGCACTAAACCACTTCCAATAGTTACCACTGCCTCTAATTACCGATGGATTCATACATAATATCGGTTTTTCAATAGAATTCCAACGGTCTGCTTCTTCAACAGAAGTGGCAAAGGCTGAACTGAAACCACCATTAGTACCAAAAATCACTAAATCGGCATTATTCATGGTGGTAATTTCTGCATCTCCGATTTCCTGCCAATTCCCTTCAGTAATAACGGTATGCCCCTGAGCTTCAAGAAAGTCTACCCACAATAAATCGTCATCTGAATTTTGTCCAACCCAAACTATAGTTGCTGCCTGACTTACTGAAATCGATAAAACGACTACAAATAGCAATAAAACAAGACATTTTTTACACATAACTTGACCTCCTTTAAACATTTTAGCTTTTTTTGTGATAAACATAATTAAGAGAATTAAGGTAATTATTTCTATTACTATTACTATATATCACCACTGTAGAATTTATATTTATATACATTTGCTCAAACTATCTCACATATCAATGCTAAGTAATAAACCTCCTTGTAAATAGTTAATATTTTCTGCCCAGGTTGTTGTTTTTTGTTGAATTACGCCTCCTTCCTTGATTGACAAAAAAAATCTTTAGACAAAAGTTTAATCTCAATGCTGGAATTCAATCTGGAGGAAAAGTCCCTAAAATAATAATAATGTGTTGAAGGAATTTTCCTACAGGTAACACAAAATAATTATAATAATCTATTTATACCAAAATAAAATCCGCCCTGTCAAGAAAAAAAATAAAATATGCTATAACTACAGAAATAACTATAGTTTACATGTACTTATCATTACTGATTATTTTATAAAAAGGAATATCCTCATTTTTTTTATAGCCGCTTTAAGCTTTATATGTTCAATTTTTATTGTATCATGCATTATCACTAAACAGGTCTTTGATGTATCTTGATAACTGAATTAATTAGTATTGTTCTTTTTATGCTATAGAACTTGAAAACTCGACAGACGTAGGATAAAATAAAATAATTGTAGTTTTTGGCTTTTGCTCAAAATAACGAATTAATTATACTGGGGTAGAAGGAATAAAGATGGAGCTTAAACAGAGAGTAACTGATTATTCAATAAGACATTATAAACTGATAACTATTATCATGGCTGTATTCACTTTGGTTCTTGGCAGCCTGATAACCAGAATTAAAGTTGATACAGACCCGGAAAACATGCTTTCTGATGAAGAAGTTGTGAGAATATTTCACAACCATACCAAGAAAACATTTAATCTTAGTGACCTTGTCGTTGTGGGTGTCGTTAACAATAAAGACCCGAACGGTATTTACAATCAGTCTTCTCTAACCAAAATATTTGAGCTGGCTCAATTCGCAGGAAAACTGCAATGGGAGAACCCGGAAGATCCTAATAAACAGATAGGTGTTATTGATGTGGATTTGATGGCTCCTTCGACAGTTGATCATATCAGCCAGGGAGGCCCCGGCACAGTAGTATTCGAATATCTAATGAACAAGCCGCCCCAAACACAGGAACAGGCACTTGAAATAAAACAAAAGGCACTGTCTAATCCAATTCTTGAAGGTACAGTTTTTTCTGAAGACGGCAAAGCAGTATGCCTTTATCTACCCCTCACAAGTAAAGATTTGAGCTATAGAGTTTATACTGAACTAAATAAAGAACTTTCCGATCCAAAATACGCTGGTGATGAAGAATATTACATTACTGGCCTGCCTGTTGCGGAAGATACGTTTGGTGTTGAAATGTTCATTCAGATGGCAGTTTCGGCCCCTTTGGCAATGGTTGTAATTTTTATTCTTATGCTTCTGTTTTTCCGAAAACTCGTACTTGTAATTTCTCCAATGATTATCGCGATGGTTTCGGTAATTTCGACAATGGGGCTTCTAATTGGATTTGGGCATCCAGTTCATATCATGAGTTCCATGATACCGATTTTTCTTATGCCGATAGCGGTTGTTGACTCAGTTCATATACTTTCGGAATTTTTCGATAGATATACAAAAGAAAAAGGCAGAAAAGATACTATAATGGAAGTTATGAGCGAACTTTTCATGCCTATGCTTTACACTTCGCTGACATCAGCGGCGGGTTTCGCATCATTAGCCCTTACCCCAATTCCGCCTGTACAGGTATTCGGAATATTTGTCGCTACAGGCATTATGATTGCGTGGATTTTCACAATCACTTTTGTCCCTGCATATATAATGTTTATAAAAGAAAGCTCGCTTGAAAATTTCGGCTCTGCGAGTGTAACAGATAAAAAACAATCCTTCCTCGAAAAAATTCTGCAGAAAACAGGTTTGCTTACATATTCTGCCGCAAAACCGATAATGGTTATTTTGATTATTATCACAGGCATTGCCATATATGGAATTACACAAATTCAAATAAACGACAATCCAGTCAAATGGTTTTCAACAAGTCATCCCATTCGCAAGGCGGATATCGAGTTGAACAAGCATTTCGGCGGAACTTATATGGCCTACCTTGTTCTTGACTCAGCCGAACCAAATAATATTGACGATACTTATCTTACAAGTTTGAGAAAGAGCATATCTGACAAAGCGAGAGAATTCATACAAGATAATCCGAATGTTGCTGAAATTGTACCTGAAATTTTGGAACAAATCTCAAAACTTTCTTTAACTTCACAAACAAAAGTACAATTGCTGGAACAATTAAGTGAATACACATATGACAAACAGGAAACAGCCGAAGATGAAGATTCGGATATCTGGTACGAATTGTCAGACTTTTTTGATTTATCAAGGGAGCAGATGAAACCATTTAAGAATCCTGATATATTGCGTTATATGTCACAGCTTCAGGATTATATGCTGAAAGCAGGTCTTGTCGGAAAAAGCACTTCCGTCGCAGATATCGTCAAAAAAGTGCATAAAGAGCTTATAGACGGCAATGATGTGAATTACAAAATACCTGATAATTCAAAAATAATCGCCGAATGCCTCATCCAGTTCCAGAGCAGCCATAATAAAGATGACCTATGGCGAATGATTACTCCTGATCATATGAACGCCAATATCTGGATGCAGTTGCCCAGCGGCGATAATACCGATATGCAAAAAGTAGTTCATGCAGTGGATGAATTTTTTAAAAATAATCCCCCGCCAATAAAATTGAATCATCGCTGGGCCGGGCTTACTTATATTAATGTCGTCTGGCAGGACAAAATGGTCTGGGGTATGCTGCAATCGTTCATGGGTAGCTTTATCATAGTCTTTATTATGATGTCGATTCTTTTCCGCTCGCCTCTTTGGGGAATCGTTTGTATGGTCCCGCTAACTATTACCATTATAGTAATCTACGGCATAATCGGTCTTATCGGCAAGGATTATGACATGCCGGTCGCGGTTCTAAGTGCGCTTACCCTTGGTATGGCGGTAGATTTTGCTATACATTTTCTCGAACGAGCCAGGGCAACTTATGACCAGACATGCTCATGGCAAAAAAGTGTCCCGGAAATGTTTGGCGAGCCGGCCAGGGCTATCACCAGAAATGTTCTGGTAATTGCTATCGGATTTTTGCCGCTATTAGCCGCACCGCTGATTCCGTATAAAACAGTAGGTATCTTTTTATGTGCTATTATGGGCCTATCAGGTGCTGTAACCCTGCTTGCGTTACCCGCAATTATTAAATTAGCGGAAAAATGGCTTTTCAAAACTGCCAAAGAGCCAAAATCGATGGCTTGCAATTGTTCCTTCTGTATTATTATTTCAATTGCTTCTGTAGTTCTTATCGCGTTAAATATTCATCAATACGGCAAATTCGGATTGAGCAAAATCATAATTTTAAGCGTAGTAATAATTGCTGCTTTGGCGTTATCATGCAGTTTGATTTCACGAAGAGTAGCATGTAAGAATTTTCAGGCAAAAAGCAAAAAAGAAAACAATAAAAAATAATTCAAGGGGGCTTAATTATGACTATTGAAAGATATTTACGGGCGATTGCCGGAAGTTTTGTTCTTGCCAGTGCCCTTCTTGCCCATTATCATTCACAATACTGGCTATTTTTCACCGGTTTTGTAGGACTGAACTTATTACAGTCAGCCTTTACAAACTGGTGTCCGATGATTACAATTTTGAAAAAGCTCGGAGTAAAAAGTCAGGGCTGATTAATAAATTAAAACTAAAAATGAAAGAGAGGCTTAAAATGAGATTTCTAACAATATCGCTATTATTATTTGCTTCAATGCCTTTAATGGCAGCGAGTGACTCAGAAAAAACTCCTGATGTACAGCAAATAGTCGAAAAAGCAAATATCGTCGCGTATTACCAGGGTGACGACGGCAAGTCAACTGTAAATATGGTCATCACAGACAAACAGGGACAAAAACGCGAACGCCAGTTCAATATTATTCGCAAAGATGTAAAAGACGGCGGCGACCAGAATTATTTTGTTTATTTTACAAAACCGGCGGACGTACGCAAAATGACATATATGGTTCTCAAACACACTGCTTCAGATAAAGATGATGATAGATGGATGTACCTTCCTTCCATTTCTCTTACCAAAAGAATAGCCGCCGGTGACAAACGCACAAGTTTTGTCGGCTCGGACTTTTTGTATGAAGATGTTTCAGGAAGAGGAATCGAAGAAGATACTCATGAGCTTCTCAAGTCAACGGATGATAAATATTATATTGTTAAAAATACCCCCAAAAAACCTGACACAGTCGAGTTCAGTTATTACAACGTTACTATAGACAAGACAAATTATGTCCCAATGAAAATGGAATTTTATGACAAGGAAGGAAAATTATATCGCGTTATAGAATCCTTGAAAGTCGAAACTATAGAGGGATTTCCAACAGTTACAAAATCCGAAGTAAAGGACTTGAAATCGGGAAGCAAAACCGAGATGGAATTCTCCAAAGTTCAGTACAACATAAAAATAGGTGATATTTTCGAAGAACGCTATCTCCAGCGTCCACCGAAGGAAGCATTAAGATGAAATATCCAAAAAGCTTGATTGAAATTATTCTAACTTTAACGATCTGTTTAACTACGATAACAAAAGCTTCTGATGAAACAGAAGAAAAACCGTCGTTTTTAGATGAACTCAAGGATGTGACAGAGATTCATGGATACTATGAAATGCGCGGCGGCTACAGGCTGCAAAATGATAAATACGAAAAGGATATGTCGATTATGGAAAATCGCTTACAGCTCGATTCGTTTTCGTATTTTGACTGGGGTGACATCACTGTTCGCGGCGATGCAATCGGTGACCTTGTCACAGAAAAAGGTGACTTCGACTTACGTGAAGCCAATTTTTTCGCTCGACCAAAAGACTATATGGACTTGAAAATAGGAAGACAGATTCTTACATGGGGTACCGGTGATTTAGTCTTCATCAACGACATGTTCCCAAAGGACTGGCAATCATTCTTTATCGGCAGGGATACAGAGTACCTCAAGGCCCCTTCCGACGCCGCAAAGATTAGCCTGTTCAGCGATGCGATAAATGCTGATATTGTCTTTACGCCGCAGTTCGATCCGGACAGATTCATTAACGGCTCACGAATTTCTTACTGGAACTCAACGCTTGGTAGAACAGCGGGAGAAGACGCGATAATCCATACAAACAAACCCAATGATTGGTTCAGAGATTCTGAAATCGCTCTGCGTCTTTTTAGAAATATCAAAAATTACGAGCTTGCGCTTTACGGCTATCATGGCTATTGGAAAAGCCCGGCCGGATATAACGCAGCAATGACACAGGCTATTTTTCCTGATTTGAATGTTTACGGTGCAAGTGTTCGCGGCGTAGTTGGCAAGGGAATTGGAAACACAGAAATTGGTTATTACGATTCAACAGATGATTCAAGCGGCAAGAATCCATTGATTAATAATTCTGAAATGAGATATCTGGTTGGTTACACCCAGGAGATAGGTAAGAATTTAACACTTGGATTACAGTATTACGTAGAACAGATGATGGATTATTGTGACTATCGTGACACCGCAAACGCACGTGAAAGATACAGGCATCTTACGACAGTACGCCTTACGAAACTTTTAATGAACCAGAATCTTCGATGCTCGTTGTTCGCGTATTTCAGCCCATCAGACAAGGACGCGTATTTACGGCCGAACGTAAATTATAAACTGAACGACAATACAGCCCTTGAAGTTGGCGGCAACGTATTTTTCGGGGATTACCCCGATACATTCTTCGGCCAGTTCGAGGACAATTCTAATATTTATTTGGGGTATCGCTATAGCTTCTAATAATATGACAAATAAATGTTTCTTCTTCGCGGGCGGCGGCACTGGAGGCCACCTCTACCCTGCCATCGCGGTTGCGGAACAGTTAAGCAAACTTGAACCGCAGGCAAGGATACTATTTTTTTGCAGCTCGCGCAATATCGATCAGTACATCCTCTCGCAAACCGGCTTCGATTATTCCATACTTCCGGCTACAATTTTTCCTAAAAGTCCCGGAAAGGTTATAGAATTTATAAAAACTTTTCGCCAGAGCTATAAAACCGTATCGCAGGAAATCACAAAAAGCAAAAACTCCGTAGTAATCGGCCTTGGCGGCTTCGCTTCAGGTCCGGCCTGCTTAGCCGCTCATAGAAAAAAAGTACCCCTCGCCCTTTTTAATGTTGATATAGTCCCGGGCAAAGCGAACCAGATTATCGCACGGTGGGCAAGCGATATTTTCGTCCAGTTCGCGGACACTTCAAAATATTTTACTAAAACGAAAGCGAATATTAATATTTTCGGATGTCCCCTGCGAACCAGTTTTCTAAATCCCAATGCAGCAAACGCAATCGAAAATATCAATCTCGACAAAAACAAAAAAACATTACTAATAACCGGCGCATCAAGCGGCTCGCAAAGTATAAACGAAGCCGTTTGCCTTATTCTCGATAAACTCGACCAGTTCGCACAGGACTGGCAGATAGTTCACCTTTCAGGAAGAAATAATTTAGAGCAGGTCTCATCGTTATACGAAAAAGCAAAAATAAGCCACAATGTATTAGACTATTACAACCAGATGCCGGATTTATTAGCCGCGACTGATTTAGTAGTCGGAAGAAGCGGCGCAGTAAGCGTAGCCGAATTTGCGGTTGCTGGAGTTCCGAGTATCTGCATCCCCTACCCCCACCACAAGGACAGACAGCAATACCTAAACGCACAAAAACTCGTAGAAGCCGGAGCGGCCTGCATCGTCGAAGATTTACCAGACAAAAAAGCCTTCGCCGAAAACCTATGGAAAGAGCTTGAAGTCCTGATGAAAGACTCCCAAAAACGCAAACAAATGGCAAATTCCTGCAAAAAAATAGCTAAACCAAACGCAAGCAAAGAGATAGCAAAAAAACTAATCCAAATTACTGACATTCCTTAAAACGACAGAAAGGTAGGGTGTGATGAATCGCACCACTTCAAATTTTTCACAGACATAGATTCACACTGATGAACACTGATTATTAGTAAGATGCCACCAGAATAGCTCGAATATGATGGATTTTTATGATTGACGTTTTTTTGATAATATTGTACTGTTCCATGAAATAAATATTATTTTCGAGGATAAAATATGGCAATTCCAGATTACGAAACGTTAATGTTACCAGTCTTGAAGCTTGCTGGTGACGGTAAAGAACACTCATTAAGAGAGGCTACAGAACATATCATTGAGAGTTTTAACTTAACAGAAGATGAACAAAAAACACTTTTGCCAAGCGGAACTCAACGAGTAATAGTAAATCGAGTTGGTTGGGCAATAACATATCTAAAAAAATGTAAGCTCTTAGAATCTACAAAGAGAGGATACTTTAAAAATTCACCACGTGGTTCTGAAGTTTTAAATCAAAATCTCACGAAAATTGACAGCCATTTTTTACAACAATTTCCAGAGTATCACGAATTCAAAGTTAAAAAGCAAAAGCCTAAAGAAAAATCAAAAATAATTCCCGAAACAAATAGAAGTCAGACTCCAGAGGAACTTTTAGCTGAGGTACATGAAGAATTGAATCAAAATTTGGTCGAGGAATTATTAAGTATAATAAAAGAGAGTTCACCATCCTTTTTTGAAATGTTAGTAATCGACCTTTTAGTCAAGATGGGATATGGTGGCTCACGGAAAGATGCAGGACAAGCTGTTGGAGGAATTGGAGATGAAGGCATTGATGGAATAATAAAAGAGGATAAACTTGGGCTGGATGCTATTTATATACAAGCTAAAAAATGGGAAAATAATATTAGCCGTCCCGATGTACAAAAGTTTGCAGGTGCATTACAAGGCAAGAGAGCTAAAAAAGGTATTTTTATAACAACTTCAGCTTTTTCAAGAGAGGCTAAGGAATATGCCTCAAACATTGAAAGTAAAATTATCTTAATAGATGGAGAAAAATTAGCTGAATTGATGATTGAGCACAATGTTGGAATTTCTACTGTAAATTCTTACGAAGTAAAAAAAATCGACCTTGATTATTTTAGTGAATAAGGATTGTGTATATCGTGTGACACCTTGTTAATAACTTATAATATAAGTTATTAAGAGCAAGATGGTAAATTGGGGTGGGGAATGGGCATTTAATTCTTATTGCTATGGGAATTCGTTTGACAATAAAAGCTCGATGAAGGATAATAAGCCGTATTATATTACAAAATACCTGTGATAGTTGACTTATGTTAAAAGGAGTAGGTCAAACATGAATGGACCTGACAATTCACGCCGTGATTTTCTTGCGAAATCGGTATATAGTGCGGCTGTTCTTGCGGTAAGTCCCCTTCGATACGCTTTCGGCATCAATCAGGAAACTTCATCAGGCAATCAGGTTATCTCAGGAACAACACTATCTGTAAATGCACCAGAAAAAGAACTGGCCGGAGTAAAAATAACGGAAGGCGAAAATAAAGTTACCGTTGAAATAAACGGCGAATTATTTACTGAATATTGCTATAAAGGTGAGCAAAGACCTTATTTCTATCCATTGATAGGCCCAACCGGTGTGTCTATAACCCGAAACTGGCCCATGAAGGACGGTGAAAATGAGGAGCATGACCACCCTCATCAACGCTCTCTCTGGTACGCTCACGGCTCAATTAACGGAGTCGATTTCTGGACTGAAGGCGCAAGAAACGGAAATACTGTTCACGACAAGTTTCTTAAAATCGAGTCCGGCAAAGATGTCGGAATCATTCAATCTCAGAATAAGCTTATTGCAGCTGACGGAAAAGTAATTTGCACTGACACACGCACTCATAAATTTTACAATCTGCCCGACGCGAAAATGGTTGATTTCGAAATTACTTTCCACGCATCTGAGGGGCAGGTTGTTTTAGGTGATACGAAGGAAGGCTCGATGGCACTTCGCCTTGCGCCGACTATGCGACTGGAAGGTCCTGTAGCACAGGGACATATAATAAATAGCGAAGGAATAAAAGATAAATCAGCGTGGGCTAAACGTGCAAGCTGGGTTGATTATTATGGTCCATTAAATGGAGAAATTGTAGGTGTTGCAATGTTTGACAATCCTCAAAATCCCAAACATCCTACATGGTGGCACGTTCGCGAATATGGATTATTCGCAGCTAATCCTTTCGGTGTTTCCGATTTCGAGGGAAAACCAAAAGGAACTGGTAATATTACAATACCGGAAGGAGAGAGCCTTAGTTTTAAATACAGGATTTATATTCATAAAGGCGACCAGGAACAGGGAAAGGTTGCTGAACGTTATAGAGAATACGCAGATGGTAAATAAGCTTCTGTAACGCTTACCATGAAGGTTTGTCATGCTGAGCCTCTGGCGAAGCATCTGGCTATCGATACCCAGATTCTTCGTTGCACTCAGAATGACAGCTTTTTTGATGAGTTACAGAATACTAAACTTGTAGTAAATATTTAGGAGAACAGATATGAGCAGTTTGAATCGCAGAGATTTTCTTAAAACTTCGATGTATGCCGGGGCGGCGTTCGCAATGGCGGCTCCATATTCACGAGCAATAGGTGCCAACAATGATATTAGAATGGCCGTAGTCGGAACCGGACAACAGGGCAGCGGCCATTGCGGGCAATGGTCAGGTCTGCAGGGCGTCCGTCTTGTCGCGATTTGTGATGCCGATGAATCTCATCTGAATATTCGCGTTGGCGGCGGTGGCGGCGGAAGACGCGGACAAGCGGCACCAGAAGCTCAGCCGCAGCAGGAACTGCAAAAATTTACAGATGTGCGCAAATTGCTTGAAAGCAAGGAAATTGACGCGATTTCTACAGCTACACCAAATCACTGGCACGCACTTGTCACGGTATGGGCATGTCAGGCGGGAAAAGATGTTTATGTTGAAAAGCCTGCCTGTCATGAAATATGGGAAGGCCGCAAGATGGTCGAAGCCGCCCGCAAGTATAACAGGATTGTGCAGGTTGGAACACAAAGACGCTCTTCCGGTTCATACATAAACGGCTACAAGTATATTAAGGAAGGAAACATTGGCGCAATAAAATGGTCACGCGGTTTCTGCTATAAAGAACGAGGTCCTGGAACCAATGGAATTGTAAACGCGACAAACGGACCCAATCCGCTTCCTCCAACAATTAATTATGATTTATGGTGCGGCCCGGCTGAAATGCAGCCTTTGCGAAGAAGGGAACTGCATTATAAATGGCACTGGGTCTGGAACACCGGTTGCGGTGACATCGGAAACCAGGGAATCCATGAAATGGACGAGGCACGATGGGCACTTGGTGATCCCGGATTGCCGGAACGAGTCATCAGTATCGGCGGACGGTTTGGTGTTAATGACGCCGGAGAGACAGCCAATACTCAGATTGTTTTCTGTGATTACAAGCCGGTACCGCTAATCTTCGAAGTTCAGGGTTTGCCGGTAGCAAAAGGTCAGAGAGGTTTGGGCAATTATCGCGGTATTCGTGTCGGCGTGGTTATTCAATGCGAAAATGGTTACTTCGCGGGCGGTGAAGGCGGCGGCTCTATTTACGACAATGACGGCAATCGAATTTACAATCCCGGCAGCGACGGCGGCGGCAGTCATTACGCAAATTTCATAGACGCTGTAAGAAGCCGAAAAGTTGAAGACCTCACCGCCGATATAGAAATTGGTCACAAATCCGCCGGATTGGTTCACATGGCAAATATTTCTCATCGAATAGGAAAATCCGCGTCTGTAGAAGAAATCAGAAATACGATTGGCGATAAACCGGAATTTCTTGACTCTTTCAATCGAATGGTCGAGCATTTGAAAGCGAATGAAATAGATTTCGATAAAGAACCGATTACATTGGGACCAATGGTCACGATGGATCCCAAGACAGAGAAGTTCACAGGTGATTACAGCGAAATGGCGAATATGTTTATTAAACGCAATTACCGTGAGCCTTTTGTGATACCGGATGCAGTTTGATGAAATTCGCCTTGTGCAACGAAATGTTCGAAGGCATGACGATGGCACAGGTTTGCTCGATTGCGGGCAGGCTGGGTTATCACGGAATTGAAATTGCGCCGTTTACTCTTGGCGAATCGGCAGAGACTATTTCCGCTGGTTTGCGAAAAGAAACAAGGCGGATAATTTCAGACAGCGGCCTCGAAACAGTTGGTTTGCACTGGCTTTTCGCCGGACCGAAAGGTCTGCATATAACTACACAAGACAATAAAATCTGGGGCAGGACAAGAGACTATTTGTCCTGCCTTCTTGATTTATGCAAAGACCTTGACGGAAAAGTTCTGGTTCTCGGTTCACCAAAACAAAGAAATATCCAGCCCGGCCAAACTTATGAAGAAGCTCGCAAAAGAGCTTGTGATTTACTTGTATCTGTTCTTGATAAAGCGCAGGAACTTGGCCTGACGATATGTATCGAGCCGCTCTCACCGGTCGAGACGGATTTTATCAATACAGTCACGCAGGGTATAGAAATTGTACGTCAAATCAATCATCCGAATCTGAAAATTCATCTCGACATAAAAGCTATGTCCTCTGAAACTACTCCTGTGCCGGACATTATTCGTTCAGTAAAAGTCGAAGATATTGGCCATTTTCATGTAAACGACCCTAATCTATATGGCCCAGGGATGGGAAAAGTCGATTATGCTCCTATCGCAAAGGCAATTCATTATATTGGCTGGGATAAATGGCTTTCAGTCGAGGTATTCAAATATGATCCGGACCCGGAAACTATAGCAAGAAAAAGCATAGAGTACCTTCAATTGTACTTCTGATTGTAAATATTTCAATTTCCGCAGTACCCTCAAACAAACTTGATTTTATTGTCCGAACGTTTATGAAAACAATTATTGTTGATTTGCTTAAACAAAAAAGTATAATAAATTGAAGCATTAAAGAAAATTTAACCAAATTTTTGGGTCAATTGGCTCTTACATATCTAAAAAAGTCTTTGTGTTGGAGGAAGCAAATATGCTCAGGAAATCGGTATTTACAATAATTATCAGTCTCTGTTTCTTCTTTTCATCTTTAGCTGACGGCAAGGTAATCGAATGGGTCAATGAGTATCTTGACACTGATTCAAATGTGATTCGTGACGACCAGGGATGGATTGACTGGCTAACATCAGAAGGATATCAGGTTAATGTCCGCACATTAAGCTCTGATTCAAATGGATACTGGTACAACGGAACAGATAATGTGGCGTTAAGTGAAGACATATTAGGCTATCTAAATTCAGCAGACCTTGTTGTCATCAGCCGTTCTGCTGATAGTAATGACTTTTCCAATGGCGGCAATGAAGCAACAAGCTGGAATAATGATGTCACAACTCCGATACTATCTACACTTGTAACTCAATTATCAAGCGATAATTGGGGATGGTTGAAAATAGTCAATGATGAGGCAAATCTATACTATCCTCAAAATCCCAAACTCGAAGCCGTATTACCTGAGCATCCTATGTTTTTTAATGTTTCGCTTGGTCCTGACAACCAGGTTTCAATTATAAATCCGGCTGTAGGCTGGCTGCCCGACGATTCTAATGCTGGTGGTATTCCCGGTACACAAACATTTTTTAAAACAACTTCAGCGGGTAACGGTAATATAATTGCAAAAATAGGTGATGGTACAGATTATATCTGGATTGCAGAATGGCCAAAGAGCGAAACAATACAATATTATCCGGGTGGAACCTATAGTCCGGTTGGAAGTAATAGGATGGTGTTTTCCGCTGGACTAAAAGAAAACAGTTCTGACTTGTCGGAAACGACAGGAACCGCACGTGGGGCATTAAATCTCAATAATGCAGGCAAGACTCTTTTTGTAAATGCTGTTCGTTATATGACGGATTCTCTGGATTGTGCCGCTCATCCTGAACCGGCTTATAAATCGATGATAACGGCCGCTCCTGCTTCTTCTTTAAGCTGGATGCCGGGAATGGATGCCGATAAACATGATGTGTATTTCGGGACAGACTTTAACGATGTCAATTCTGCCGATAGGAATAATCCACTTGATGTTCTGGTGAATCAGGCTCAGGACGCAAATAACTTTAGTCTTGATGGTTTGCTTGATCTCAATAAGACATATTACTGGCGAATTGACGAAGTCAATACCATGCTTAATCCTTCTATTATTAAAGGTGACGTTTGGAGTTTTTCAACGTATGATTACCTCATTATAGATGATTTTGAAAGCTATAAAAACAACTCCCCAGAAAAGGTCAATCAAACGTGGATTGATGGGCAAGGCTTTTTAGCAGATGAGTTCTTTCCCCAGGGACATTCAGGTAATGGTACAGGTTCTGCTGTCGGCTATGACCCTAATGCCGGCAATATTATAGAAACTACTATTTTTAATAGTGGTAAACAAAGCATGCCCATATTTTATGACAACACTGGAACCACAAATATATCTGAAGCAATAAAGTACTTTGAAATAACACAGGATTGGAGTGTCTTTGATGTAAAAACACTGGTACTACATTTCCGCGGTACTCCAGGAAATACAGGCCAACTATACGTAAAATTCAACGCAAATAAGGTCACCTATACCGCCGACAGCAGCGCCATTGCACGAGACTTCTGGACGCAATGGAATATAGACTTGGCTCCAATAGCGGCAAAGAGAGGAGGCCTTAGTATCAAAAACTTTACCATCGGAATAGAAGGCGAAACTTCTGGTGTTTTTTATGTCGATGATATTCGTCTGTATCGTAACGCTCCTTTGGCTACAAATGAAATAATTAAACTTGATAATGAATTCGGCGATCATCAGGTAGTCCAGCGTACTATAGGTTCGACCGATGGAACAGTAAATATCTCTGGTACGTTCGACAATAGCGATGTAAATCGTATCGAAGCGCAGGTTATAGATTTTACTACAGGCAATCCAGTTGTTGTATGGCAGGAAATACCAATTGATTCATCAAATAGTCAATTTTCCGATACAATCTCAGTTCCACAGGGATATTGGTATCGTCTGGTTGTACGTGCGTTAAACAGCAATAATGCTGAAGTCGCCCGAACAAGCGGCACAAATCCCTGGGGAGTTGGTATTAATATCCTCTGCATTGGCCAGTCGAACATGTGTGGAAATGGTGCTATCTTCACATATCACAATCTAAATAGTGATATGGCTGGACTTTATAGCAACGACAAAGTTTGGAAAAAATTTGCTGAACCATATGACGGCGGTGGACTCAAGACAGATATAGATTATGATTCGTGGATAGGTGTTTCCATGATTCCGTACCTGCTCAATTCTCTGGCCCAGAACTTCCCCGGCATTCCAATCGGTATAATACCAGCCGCAAGAGGTTCGAGTCCACTTCACGGCACAGAAAATCTGTGTTGGCTGAACCGTGACGAAGCGAACCATTTTAATTCGAGCAATCTTTATGGTAATTCGTTATCGAAGACACGCACAGTAGGAGGTATCGAACTCATCATAATGCATCAGGGAGAAACCGATGCGCAAAATGTAGTATCGACAGAGCAGTATATAGCAGATTTTAAGACTTTTATTGCTCATTACCGCGAAGATTTATATCCATCAGTACCTTTATTCTTCTGTCAACTGGCTCGTTCGTTTACTTCAATAGCAGAGAAAAACCGCACGGATGAAAATATGCAGGCAATTCGTGCCGCCCAATTGCTTTCAGATGACCCGAACAATAGTTTGTATCTGGCAGCTTTGTGTATCGATGTATCCGTAAGACCAAACGATGACCACTATTACCAGGATGCCTATGATACAATTGGTTTGCGTATTGGAAACGCTATTGCATATTATTTCGACAAATCAAATTATTATCGCGGGCCGGAAATTGCATCAGCAGCACTAAGCGAGGATAGAACTTACATTGATGTTTCCATCTCCCACAGGGGCGGAAATGACCTGACTCCGGAAACCGGTATTACAGGATTTGATGTTCTTAACTCATCGGAAGCAAAGCTACCTATATCATCTGTAGTAAAAATTGATTCGGCGAAATTGCGTATAAATTTGAGTTCAGCCGCTTCTTCCGAGCCAATTAGTATAAGGTATCTCTACGGTAAAAGCCCGAATATAACCGGTGCGGTTCACGATAATTCTCCATTGAAGCTTCCTTTGGAGCCTACAGCCATACCTATTGTAGTATCTGAATAATAATGCTGCGATTTTATTGCCATAAGACAAAAAAAGACAGTTAGGAGTATAATTTTACATATTTTTTAGAAATCGATAAAATCCTTGCTAATTCCTGAATTATCAATATAATGCGTTTTTTCGTATAATAACAGGCCTGTATTGGCTCTGGTCATAGCAGGTTTTTAAAAAGTAGTATGAAACACAATGTTTAGGAGATTGTTTTATGGCACTAACAATATATTATGAAGATGATGCCCCGATTGCAGCATTACAAGGAAAAAAAGTCGCGGTTATCGGTTTTGGCAGCCAGGGTCATGCCCACAGTTTGAACCTGCGTGATAGCGGCGTTCAGGTTGCAGTCGCGGAACTCGAAGGAACAGATAATTTCAAGCTCGCAACCGAGCATGGATTCAATCCTTCAGATATTAAAACCGCTATGGACGGAGCATCGCTTATTATCATAACTTTGCCAGATGAAGTTCAGGCGACAGTTTACGAAAGCCAGATTAAACCGAACCTCGCAGCAGGCCAGACACTTGGTTTCTGCCATGGTTTCAATATTCATTTCAAATACATCGTTCCGCCGGAAGATGTTAACGTTGTTATGATTGCGCCGAAAGGTCCGGGACACCTGGTCCGAAGCGAATACGAAAAAGGCGGCGGAGTACCCTGCCTTATCGCAGTCGAGAAAAACCCATCCGGCGATGCCAAAGAAATCGCTCTTGCATGGGGCAACGGAATCGGCGGAGCACGAGCCGGCATTATCGAGACAACATATAAAGAAGAAACAGAAACAGACTTATTCGGCGAACAGGTAGTTCTCTGCGGCGGTCTGACTGCTCTTATCAAAGCCGGTTTCGAGACACTTTGCGAAGCAGG
>JAFGPS010000175.1 GCA_016936075.1 Sedimentisphaerales bacterium
AACTGCCCGAATGCAGCCTGGGCGCAACGCTATGGAGAGAATTTTGATCTGGCTATCCGGTTCCTTGATACCAGCAAACAAGTAGAAGATGAGAAACGTTTAGCGCAAAAGCGCCAACAGCAAGCAGCTTTACGACGCACTCGCCGCCAGCGAACTATGGCTGTGATTGGCCTTGTCATTGCGTTAAGTTTTGCAATATGGGCCTTATGGGAAAAATCAAAAGCGGAAGAAGCCATAAGAGAAAAAATACAGGCTTTTGAGGATATCCGAAAAGCCAAAAATACTATTGAAGCTGAAAAATATCGTACAGAAAAAGCCCTTGAAAAAGCAGAGGAAGCAAAAAAAAATACGGAATTAAACATTGCACGATTTAAAGAAATGGTTAATACAACTTTTGGTTTCCTTTTAGAGTCGAGTCAACATGAAAGCTTTCTTAGATGGGCTGACAGAACAGCAGTAATAGAACGTTTAATTCCAGCATTACATCTCATGATTGATTTATTTGAAGAATTGGAGATGGAAGAGAAACAATACTGGCATGACACGTTGTTTTCCATGAAAGATTCGGCAAAATTAGACTTATTGAGTATTATGGGAACTGAAGCCGTTCAAAGGGCAAAGGAAAAAAAAGAATTTCAGATTCATATTTTACAAATTACAAAAGAAATAACTAAAGAAAAAATAAATCCTTCTACTAACGGAGCATATTTTATCGAACCTGATGAAAAGATAGCTATTATACCTTACATTAAGGATCCTCCAAATCACAGATATAAATTCAGATATAAAGCTATTAGAGGTAAAATGGCAGAGAATTATTACAGTATCTCTAAAGATGCTCTAGAAGGGTACGATTTAATTGCCATTCAGGCAGTATCAGATGATGATAAAAATGAAATTTTAGCTCAGAAAATTATAAAAATAAAAATAAATGATTTAGAGAAACTTCTAAATGATTTAGAGAAAACTTTAAAGTTAAAACTAGAGCTATAATTAAGAAAATACTATAAGATAATTCAGAAAGTTGATAACAATTAAAATAAGTGAGTTAAAAATATAGAGGTGATGTATAAATGCTAAAAAAGACCATAAAACGATTCATTGATATCTTATTAATATTGATACTAACTTTTAATATCATAATGCCCATAAATAATGAGGTCTCTGCACAGTCTATTATCGTAAACATTGAAGCTGATCCGGATATAAGGAATATTCATCCTGATACTGCTCCAAAAGAAATAGTATTAATTGCACGTACAAATGAGCAGATATTAGAGTATCAATGGAAACTTACAGGCCCGGGGAAGTTTTTGGGAAATAGTAATAGTCCTGTAATTTTGTATATCCCTCCTGAAAAATTAGATAGCGAAGAATCGAAACAAACAATTGTTACAGTGGATGTGTGCGATAATAAAGATCATAAAGCGACAGATATGATAATATTTACTTTTGAATCTTTCCAGAATATATCGTCACAAGAAACACCCCAAATCGAAGAATTATTGAAAATAGCAGAAGCATATTTTGAAAGGACTTTTTTTACAGAGCCAAAAGGAGGTAACGCTTTTGATATTTATAAAGAAATTTTAAGTAGAGATCCTGGTAATTCACAGGCTCAAAAGAAAATTCAAGAAATGCTAAAACTTTACCAAAAATGGGGAAATTATGAATATAATGAAAAAAATTATGATAGGGCAAGACATTATTATGAAAGGTATCTTTTGGTTGCAGAATATATAATTGCCCAATTTAAAGGTCAAGATATTGCTATTGAGGTTGAAAAAGAACAGAATAGACTAAAGAATTTAATTTCGATTTTAACTCCAACCCCACTTCCAACCCCGATTCCAGTTCCTGTTCCAATGCCTACTCCAGCTGTTACACCTTCTATTCTAAACAATGAAAAATTGAAACAATTATCGCAAAGGCTTTCAGAAAATTTAGGGACTTATGAACAACTAATACAACAAGAAAAGCAAGGAATAAACGTACAAGAGCAAATTATTCCTATTTTAGAGAACATTATTGAAAATCTGAAAGAACTTGAACTATTCTTTAGACAATCTGAATCTTCTGAAATGTTACAAAGAATAGAGGCTATCAAAAATGCTAAAGAAATGTTTGAACAAAAATATAATGCCTTAAATCCTTAGAAATATGGGAGGACTAACAACTTCTATGTTTTATCAGTATATCGAAAAGTTCCGTAGGAACCGGCTATCTCAGCCCCAGAGGGGCGGGATATGTGTAGCAAAAACGCATCATGACCCGATCTTGAGTCCTGTAGGGACGGCATGTTTTGACAAACAGGTCGCTCCTATGGAGCTTGAAAAAGGATTGCGATTAGGTTTTGCTACAAACATTTCGCTCCTACAGAGCTAAGAAGGGGAATGTCAATCATTTTCACAGAGATTTTTGCTCTAGCGAAATTGCTGTTACGCAGTAAAAGTCAAAGAATTCTTGCTTATATTTCATTTTTACAGCTATTTATTCCGGAACAGCGGGGAAGTTTTTTCGTCTTGTATTATGGGGAGTACAATCACAAAAATTAGATGGGCTGTCATGTTCATGACGTTGGGTGCCCTGACAGTATTTTTTGCTGACATTGGACTGGCTGGCCCGGGCCGTTGTGATTATCAGGACTTGGAGTCCTTGTATTTTCCGACTGGTGATGGCGTCGGCGTTGACCGGGTGGCGAGCGTGAAAGTCATTCAGCAGCAGACGCCTGTGTATCCGTCGGCGACGGCGACTGAGGCGGCGAGTACCCTCGGCTTCAATGAAAGCGTGCGCGTGCTTGCGCTTGAAGGGGCGCGGGTGCAGGTCGGTCATGCGGGGACGCTTGAAGCCCTGGGCTGGGTCGAACGCGCGTCGTTGCTGTGCGGGATTGCTCCACTGAAAAGCGAGCGCACAGGCATCGAGCAGAAAGTGTATCTTCGTCCCACTGAACACGGAACGATTCCGGCGTACCCGACACCCGATCTACAGCAATGCGGCGAGCAATGCCAGGAATTGCCGCCCTTTGAAGGGTATTTTGTGTTCGATTACGATGAGGTTCACCATAGTTATTTACTGGGAGATATCTGTAATCTGGATGATACCTCGCAATTAACCGGCTGGATCAGTGATGCGCATGGCTTGTTATGGGATACCGTATACGGCGTTCGTCCGACTGATACGCTGGTGTTTCCTGAAGGACATGCGCTGGCCGGAAAGCCCGAAATCGTATGCGCGTATACGACCCCGGCCGATGCCTTACAGCAGCCAATACAGCGTTGTCTGCCTGTGCCGGGCGGCGAACGCTGGTATCTCTCAGCCCATCGTCTGCCGCTGTTGGAGCAAGTGCAATATGAAGAGCGAGGATTTTACAAGGTGCTGCTGCCGCTGAAAAGCATTGCGCTGCCTTTTATGGAAGGGAATGACCGTGAACAA
>JAFGPS010000014.1 GCA_016936075.1 Sedimentisphaerales bacterium
CAGTTAACCGGAGAAATCATATACGGGTAATCATCAAAGCTGACCGGTGTTACTGCGCTGTGATACATAACAAAATATTAAAATAGGTACAGGTACATGTTGTGTCAAGGCATTATAGAAGAAGCGATGAGGGGAAGACGGGAAGATGCGAAAACGGGATGGTGCGAGGATGAGCAAATGCGGAAGGTTGTTGCTTTTAATAATATAATGCACAGGTTTCATTGCGGAGCTGGAATTATATCGGTATCGGAAAATTTTTGTAATTCAGGATCGATACCGATTCCGATACCGACAGCGCCCCCGATTGAAAAGGTCCGGGTATCATCTGAAATATCTCATTTCGGCTGTGGTCGCTCATTGTCTGAACTGTGATTTTTATGATTTATGTGAAATACATGATAAGAAATGCGAAAAGTAGTTAGTTTGTGTAAAACAGGGTTCTTTAGAGTATTATTCTTCCCAAGTAATAACCTCTTTCCATTCTGGTCGTTTTTTTAATTTTTTACATGGTATTTCTGTAATACCTTCTACGAGTTTACAATAACACACCTGGCAAACAGTATCTACTACATATTGCACTTTATAGCCATCAACAACCATATATTTAAACCAAAGCATTCCTTCGTTATTACTCTTTAAATCAGGATTGTTTTTAGCATTTAATGTTAATGAACACAAAAAAATAATTGGTAAAAAAATGGTCTTTTTCATTCAAACTCCTTTTTATGGTACACGTAGATTTTAGTCTAAAGATATTGAAAGTAATAATTATCTCCAGGTAGGTGATGCGTATATCCTCGTAATAAATCTATAAAAAATTAACATTACCTTTCGAAAATCAATTTAAGTAATTGAAAATCAGAAGTAGATTAGTCATAACCTAATTATTACATGTAATTTTAGATTCCATCCATATTCATACTCAGTAATGTGGTAAAAGAGTGTTTTTCAGTTCCCTTTTGCGGCAAAATATTGCTCCTAACGCGCTCAGGGCACAGCCGAAGTGGTGCCGAGTTTATCCCGGCAAGTGGGAGCGGCAGAACATGGAAGGGACACAAACCTTGTCTCGCTGGTTTGTGTCCTGAAATGCCGCCGCTGCAACGGCCATTTTGGCTTGCGCTTGTTGTAGGCTTTAAAACCGGCACGCTACCACAGCTCATCCTCGCCGCGTTACTGTGTTTTTTACTTTCTTATGGCGCACAAACTTCTTTGCGCAGGGATGCGCTTTATTAAAAGTGTCTATGCTAATTATTTCTCCTTAACTCTTTTTATATTCAAATCAGCACCCGGAGAAGATTCTCCCGAACGTAGTCGCCTGATATATTCAATTTCATTCATTGCTACTTTGTTGTTCGGTTCATATTTCAAAGATTTCTCAAAACATTGCTCTGCTTCATCAAGATTGCCTAAGTCAATCAATGTGATCCCTTGCCCTCGTACTGCACGTGCTGTCGTGAATGTATTTGCTGCATAATGTGACTTTTCAGCAAGGACAAAACAGTCGTACGCTTCTTTAGTCCGTTTTAGTTGTGAAAGGATTGTCCCTTTCTCAAGTAGTATCACAGTGTGGTCTGGTTGAAGTGAAGCAGCATTATTCATTTCCGCTAGCGCGTTTTCGGCATTTCCTTTTTCCATTTTTATGAAGCCAAGCAAGTAATGCACGCGAGAATATGATGGAAAAATAGCAACCACAGCTTTGTCTTGCTGCTGCTTTTGGCATTGTTGCTGCTCATCAGAATCCCAGAATGCACAGTATAGCGTGTCATTGGAAATATAAGAAGCTTGCCAATTCTGCGGTTTTTCATGCGAAATTTCCACAAGTATTTCTTCTGCTTTTGTAAAACGTCCCTTTTCAATTTCCGAAATGGCCTTGTTCAGCATTTGTTGCTGTTTGTACTGCTGTTCGTTAACATTCATTTCTTCCGTCGATGATGCCGTAGCGAGCGTGATGCAGTTATGGCTCGTCAGGTTATCTTGTGCCCATGATTCGAAAGCTTCTTCCCGCAATCCCTTTGGTGTAGTCCAATTGGGTTGCCGGAGGAACTTCCAGACATATTCAGTGATAAAACCTGCCTGAACAACGGCTGCCAATTCATCGAGATATTTATCATGCGAACCACTCTTGCTGCTCATCTCAATCCAAATGTCCGCAAGAGACTTTCTACAGTCAACTTCCTCATTGAGAGTGAAGACATATATTAAATCGCCAGGGTTCTTTTCAAGAAAAGTCTGTGTTCGCCACAGTGCTTTTTTCATCCCGTAGCTCATCCAGGCAGCTGAAACGTTATTACCCATATCCTTAAGCTCTGGACTCATTGAAATTGTTAAGCCCCCCTTCTTAGGTGCTGCGCAATTCAAACATAACAGAAGCGAAGAAAGAATCAAGAACCAGATTAATTTCTGAACATCCCTCATACCCAAATTCTCCTTTTTTGAATTACTGCCGCCACGGCGGCGGCTACTCTCTTGATTCGCCATATCTTTCATTTTTATTTGATTATCCTCGCTGCGACTATCAATCAATTCGTGCCGGTTTATTGCTCTTACTTTGCTTTTACGGCGGAATATTTTTGCCAACGGGTCCGCCCACAGTCGAAGTGTGGTAGTAAAGCGGTGTCTGCACCGGTTTACTTACATTTCGGTTTGGGCGTGTTGAACAAAGCTGCTCCGCAGCAGATTGAAATCGTCTTCATTTGCATGTTTACTTATTAACTCAAAAATAGCATACCTTACCTCC
>JAFGPS010000176.1 GCA_016936075.1 Sedimentisphaerales bacterium
AAGGATGGATTAGAAGCTAAAGCAGCTTAAAAGAGGTGACCGTGGATGCAGAGAAAAATCTCATACACAACATTTGACAGTATCTCTTTCCAGAGACGCACCATAACAATCTGTAAGGAAAATGTCAAAGCCTACTCCTTTAGCCTCGACCTCAGCCCATTGTTCCCGCCAATCCTTAATTCCAGTAAAATTGAATATTCGTTTATTATTAGGCTTCAAATATACTTTAATATTTCGGTTGGCATCCATATATGTTGGTATTAATACAAGGTGATCCATGAAGCGATTTGAGAGCTTCTTTATTGTATTAAAATTTAAGTTGGACATCCTAAAAGGATCAGACAAGCAAAGACATAGCACTGTATACGATTTTGATGGTCTTGGGAGTATTTCATGTATCTTGTCAACAGCTTTATTAACATCTGAAACTACATAATTAACATCGATATGCGGATATGCCTTCTCAACACGTTTTCTTAAAGTATCAAGATTTGTTTTTGAAGCATCACAGAATATATAGCTATCAAATTGAACCTTAAGACCAAGTGATATCATAGGTGATCCGTATG
This sequence comes from Sedimentisphaerales bacterium, assembly GCA_016936075.1. Classification (GTDB taxonomy): domain Bacteria; phylum Planctomycetota; class Phycisphaerae; order Sedimentisphaerales; family Anaerobacaceae; genus JAFGPS01. The sequence continues at coordinate 570 of JAFGPS010000176.1, forward strand.
CAAGCTTATTCGTATCTCGTAATTTTACCAATCCTGACCCAGAAAAAAGGTCAATGTATACAAGATGATCCCACTTTCCGCGCATTGCATTTGTAAAAAGATCGCAATAGTTCCTTATCATTCGATATTTATACTCTCCCCAAATTCCAACTTCAGAGATTGGCAAGCCATCATCAATTTGTTCAGACATATTAACCATATTTGAACTTACCCTAGAATTTGGACGTCTTTTAACTGATATGGATCATATAGAATATACCTTCAAGTAACAAGGAATTTTCGGGACAGCCCATCAGATCCCAAACCATGACTTCATATTTTCCTATTATTTCATTCATGGTGGATAGCCAGACATTTGACTAGCCCACCACAACGGGGTCCCCCCGACGCTTGAATAGGTGTGATCGCATTGGTTAGTCTGCATTTTAAGGAAGACATTCTATCGTAGCAAAACCATTTTCTTCGAAATAGTCTCTTTCCCAACTTTCAGCTTATAAAAGTAGATTCCAGAGTTCACAAGTGCTCCCGAATCATCTAGACCATTCCAAATCACTTTATGTTGGCCTTTGTTATAGGGTTTTGAACATAGCGTCCTAACTCTTTTGCCTTCAACATTGTAAATTTCCAACGAAACTTTTTCACTTTCAGGTAAATAAAATGAAATAGTAGTTGATGGATTGAATGGATTAGGGTGGTTTTGTGAAAGAGACAATGGCATTTCTGGAATTGATACACTATTAGTCTCGAAAAGTAATAAGTTTGTTCCTTCATCTGAAGTTTCGACTCGATATTTGTAGCTATTACCTGGAATTCCACCTTGATCGATAAAGGAGTAAACTAATTCATCTCTTTTAATGGACTTATTATTCAGAATTTCAATATCGCTATCCTCAGCATTGATTCGTGAAATTCTTAGATTTTGGATTTCAACTAGGGATGATAAAGTCCAGAAGATTTTAATTGTAGATCCCACTCTACTAATTGATGAACTTTGTAGAAGTGAAGCAACAATTTCTTCGGGCATAAGGAAGCCATATTCACTTATATTTCCATGCCTATCAACTGCACAAAGCTTATAATATTCGATATTATTAGGAGACCATTCGCTGTCTAGGAAAAATGATTGAGTTACAACTGCAATTCGATTTTCTGGGTTTGGTTCAAAGTCATGTGATGTTCCCCGAAATAATTCGTAATGAGATATATCAATCTCAGAATTAGCATCCCAGGTGAGATTAAGTCCAGATGGATAGGTTATCTGCTCTCCCTCAAAGCTTATTGGTTTGCTTGGGGGAAGATTGTCAACAGAGTAACCACTGTCCTGTTCTGAAAAGAAGTATATATTGCTATAATCAGTATGTGCTGTAACAATGAATGTCTCATACACAACACTTTCAAGCGTTGAATCGTGCTTAGTAGGAACCACAAAACTATATTGCTCACTCTGTGTTGCTACATGGAACCCTAGTGACTCCCATTCACCATAGGGAAATCCCAGCATTACGCTTTCCATAGCAGTAAGTCGAATAGGATTTTCGTTTAATAGCTTATCTTGAACGTTCGTTATGTTCTTTGTTTCAGATTCCTGCAAATAGCCTGTTGGTGCTACACTAATGCCTGCTTTCCTCCAGACATTGTACCCTGTTATCGGATATGAGACTGTTATGGGGGCCGTGACCACATCATAGGCAGATGCATTTACTCTCACATCTACCCAACCCCCTTCATCTTCATAGATATCTTCTACTGCTGATATTGAAGGCGTTGCTTTTGGATACTCACCGTCTGCACCTACCTTCTGCATGTAAATGTCTAGGTCGCCATCTTTTGATTCTTTAGCCCAAGAAACGTATCCTCCCCCCTCACCGTCCGAAGATATTCGAACATTTTCGACTTGTCCCAAACTTGAAGAAACAATTGGAAAATTAAACTTTTTCTCTCCGTCATCACCAATATTCTCAACGAATATATTTCCTGTATCATTTTCCTCCCACGCAATGATCGCTCCACCCGAGTTATCTAATGTTAAACTAGGTATATTATGATTATTTGATGCATCAAAGTAGGAGGAAACAAGAACTCCGCCACTTGTCCACAATATTGATCCTCCCGAGCTCACTTTTTGAGCGAAAATAACCGTGTTCCAAAATCTATCGTCATTCCAAGCAAGTATCATATTTCCATCAGAAGTTCTCACTAGATAACCAGGACTTTGATACCCAATAGCATTACAAATTACCAAGCCATCAGCCCCCCATAATTTAGCACCATCACTATTTATCCTTTGAGCATAAACATCCCGTCCGGTTAATTCATTCTCATCACTCCATGAAATGTAAGCCCCTCCAACTCCATCCGAAACTGCAGGTTCAAGCCATTGATTATCAGGTCCATTTACAATTGCTACACCATTAGGAGTCCATAATCTATTTCCATCTTGATCAATCCTCAGACCAAATATATCTATATCTCCATTTCTCCAATCACGCCAGGCAACAATAACACCTCCAGAATTGTCTGAAACAATAGTAGGATCTTCTTGATTCCCAATAGCTCCACAGACATTAATTCCATTGTCATACCAGTGAATGATTCCATTTTTATCTATTCTCTGGCCAAACAAATTATAATGCCCATCACCTCTGTCCTCCTTCCAGACTACAAAGACACCACCTAAGCCATCCGAAATACAATCTGCATCTCTTTGCCAGTATCCGCTATTACTGACCAGAACTCCTTCCGCACCCCATTGCAATAGCCCCTCAGAATTGATTCTTTGAACATATAAATAGCCATGAGTAAGTTCCATCCAGAGTGCTATGGCACCTCCATTATCATCTGATACAGCCTTAATCAGAACCTTATAACTTAAGGCATTATTTAAAATAATGTGATCACTCCCCCAGAGTATATTTCCTGTTTCATCAATTCGTTGAGCGTATATATCAGAGTTTACAATTTGAGACTCCCATATAATAATCGCTCCTCCTAACTCATCTGGCACTGTAAAGGGATTTTTTTGATGTTCTGTGTCATTGCATATAACATTACCGTTTAGTTGCCATTCTGCCTGCGCATTATTAAAGATAACTAGTATGGTAATTATTAGAATTAGTGATAATATTGCGTTGCGTGTCATCGTTCACTCCTTCAAATTAAATAGAATCCCTAAGATGCCTTATTGTACTACTATAATTAGCGTAAGTCAATCTACGTGGAGTGATAACGTACAGTATCTTTCGCACATTTGATTGAGAGGTGACCCTCGATCTGGTTAAATAATGGTTGACCAAAACCTAAAAAACCGGAGAAGGAGGGTCACCGTGAGTAATGATAGCAAAAAACTGGATAATGTCATCAGCATAAATCAGGATCAGGTAAAGGATCATCTCGGGGAGATCGTGAGAAGCACCGTAGAAGAGACGCTGAACGGGCTTCTGGATGCAGAAGCCGATCGTCTGTGTAACGCGAAGAGATATGAACATACAAGAGATCGTAAGGACACCCGGGCCGGAAGTTACGATAGAAGTCTGGATACCAAGGCCGGCAAAGTCTCTCTGAAAGTACCGAAGCTAAGATCCCTTCCCTTTGAGACAGCGATAATCGAAAGATATAGAAGACGTGAGAGCTCGGTGGAAGAGGCGCTGGTGGAGATGTATCTGGCTGGAGTATCGGTCAGAAGAGTCGAGGATATCACGCAAGCTCTCTGGGCAGCCGGGTAAGTCCGAGCACAGTGAGCAATATGAACAAGAAGATCTACAAGCGGATCGACGAGTGGCGTAATCGGCCGATGTCAATTTCGTTTTTAAATGTCCCCAATATTTCGGTAAGAATGTCCCCTTTTTTACGGTCTAAAATGTCCGGTTTTCAGCGGATT
>JAFGPS010000015.1 GCA_016936075.1 Sedimentisphaerales bacterium
AATTTCCTGTGAAAATTGTTCGTATGACATTTTAACAAATTCACAGTATCCATTTTTACCCATTAAAGCAAAAGTAGCTTCCTTTCCAAGCTCGACTGCCGGTTGGTCGTAAGTATTTATACCAAACAAAGCTCCCGCGAAAGACGTCGTTGCTTGATACAAATATATGAATTGTCCGACACTGTATGCGTCAACTTTATCGAAGTGAACTGTAAGACATGGACGCTGACTTTGCAATAAAGCATATTCAGTAGCAGTTTTTTCATTATTAAGAAGTAAGCTCAAATTCTTACCGGCGAGGAAACCAAGTTCAGGAGAACAATCCGGAGCCGCTCCTATCTCAATATCCTTTTCAAAATTATTCACATGGAGAAAAGTGAATAATTTATCATTCGGTCCTTCCCGATATAACTGAACCTGGCTATGCTGGTCTGTCGTTCCTAACGCTTTTACCGGAGTAGGACCAACATAAACTTTTTCGCCTTTAAGATTTATTTCTTTGCCAAGACTTTCAGCCCAAAGCTGCCTGTACCAGTCACACAAATCTTTAAGTGAATAACAATATGGCATCATTACCGATATTTTTTTGCCCCGATTATAAAAATGATGCTGGATAGCGGCGTTAATAGCGGCAGGATTTTGAAGAAAATTCTCATTGCTCACCCGCTTATCCATATCACGCGCACCTTCCAGTAATAAATCAATATCGACGCCGCACACAGCCGCACTGAACAGGCCGACTGAACTTAAAACACTGAATCTGCCTCCGACTCCATCAGGAACTTCGAGACATCGCAGGTTCAATTTATCTGCGATAGTGCGAAGTGTGCCTTTTTTCGCATCGGTGGTCGCGACAACATGGTCACGCAAACTTTCCGGGCCGAGAATTTCTGAGAGCATGTCACAGACAATCATAAACTGTGCGGCTGTTTCCGATGTTTGTCCGGACTTGCTTATTACGTTAAAAATCGTTTTGTCGAGCTTGTCGGAAATCCAGTCTAAAAATGAGCCGAACTGCTGCGGATCGACATTATCAAATACAAACAGGCGAGGCCCTTCTCTCTGAGCCTGGTCGTTATTATACATATAAGAATTCAGTGCGGTCTGCAAAGCAATATTACCCAAAGCCGAGCCGCCAATTCCCAATACAACGAGATTTTCATACCCTTCTTCATACTTGGATGCTAAATCCTGCACATCCTGACTGATTTGAGTATTGAAAGGCAGGTCTCTGTAAGGCGTCTTGCCTTCCTTTCGCTCCTGGTTAAGTTTAGAAATAACGGGAGATGTTTGATTTGTCAAAGCCTCCCATTGACTCGGTGTAATACCATGCTCGCCACCAATTACATCGGCCATCACATTCTTATAATATAATCCGATTTCCGAGTTACCCATTTTCAACACTCCTTAAGAATTACTCCATTAAAACTTCAATTATCGACTTTTGTGAGATTGGCATATTTTAACATTAATGATTTTGTCTGCCCAGTATTAAATTTGATCTGAATAATACTATTGGCTCCCATATCGACAAACTTTTTCACCCTTCCCAGCCCGAAAGATTCGTGCCTGACCAACTGCCCCGGTACAAACTCTTCCGGCTCATCCTGCTCATCCTCAAAATCGTCGTATTCCTCCACCTGCGATTCAGATTCAGATTGCTCCTTCTTTTCAAAATCGCTGTCAAGCTCATACAAAAACTGCGACGGTATTGACCTTAGTGTCTGGCCGCGTATTGTGCGATATTTGGCGAAACTGATGTACAAAGCTGATTTCGCTCGTGTCATACCCACGAAAAATAATCTTCGTTCTTCCTCAAGCTCATCCTCATCATCGGCATAGTTTGCTCTTTCGTGCGGGAGTATGCCATCCTCAAGACCGATTATAAAGACATTTTCAAATTCGAGTCCCTTTGCGGCGTGAAGAGTCATAAGCGCAACGCAATCGCTTACAGTATCATAAGAATCCGCATCGCTGAAAAGCGAAATTTGCTGCAAGAAATCAAGTAAATTCGATTCTTCTCCACCATTCGTTGTGGCGGACTGGTCGAATTTCGAAGCGGCGTTTATCAATTCACTGACATTTTCAATAGCATTCTGCCCTTCCGCTCCCTCGGAACGTAACATTTGCTCCAAACCAGATTCTTTGAAAACACGTTCTGCTACAGGAGCGGCCTTCCCCAAAGCATCTTTCTGAAACTGCACAAACATATTATGCAGTACGGCCAGTTTAGCCTGTGTTCCCTTTGGAAGTACTTTGATTTGCCCGGCTTTTCCCAAAGCATCGAACAATGAAATCCCATTCTCAGAAGCATAGTTTTTGACTTTGTCAATTGTAACTTTTCCTATGCCGCGAGAAGGCGTGTTGATAATTCTCAAAAGTGAAACTTCATCATCGGGATTGACTAAAACTTTCAAATACGCTAATAAATCGCGTATTTCCTTCCTCCGATAAAATTCTACGCCGCGAACGATTTGATACTTGATTTTATTTCGGAATAACGCTTCCTCGATAACCCTGCTCATCGCATTAACACGATAAAAAACAGCAACATTCTTCAAAGAAACGCCTTTGGCCGCTAAATCGTTGACCTGTTCTGCAATCATCTGTGCTTCTTCAGTTTCATCGTAATATCCGGATACATCTACAAAACCCGGTTCAGTTTTTGTCGGAACGAGAACTTTTACTTTCCGGTTTTTGTTATAGGCAATCAAATTATCGGCTTTTCGGAGAATAGACGCACCGCTGCGGAAATTTTCCTCGAGTTTGACGACCTTAGCATTCGGGTAATCTTTCTCGAAAGCCAGAATATTACGAATGTCGGCTCCTCTCCAGCGATAGATTGACTGGTCCGGATCGCCGGCGGCACAAATATTGTTATGAGCGACAGCGAGATATTTCGCAATCGTATATTGAGCATGGTTCGTATCCTGGTATTCGTCAATCAGAAGGTATTTATAGCGATTGTTTAACTGTTCACGAACATCAGGATAATCCCGAAGCAAAAAAGCAACCTTCATAAGCAGGTCATCGAAATCCAGGCCGTTATGCTCGCCCAGAAGTTTCTGGTAGTTTGAATACACTTTTGAAAGTTTGCTTGAAAAGAAATCACCTGCCTGGCCTTTGAAGGATTCGGGATCAATCAGCTTATTTTTTAATGTGGAAATGGCATCAAGCATTCTCGCGGGCGCAAAACTGGTCGTATCAAGCTCACACTTTTTCACAGCTTCTTTAACACACTTCGACTGGTCGGAATCGTCATAAACAGTAAAACCCGGTTTTATACCGGCCTGTGCTGCATATTGCCTGAGTATCCTAACACATAATGAGTGAAACGTGCTAATTTGCGCACCTGCACTTGAGCCGAGTAAAATTGCTCTTTGGCGCATTTCTTCCGCGGCTTTATTCGTAAATGTTATTGCGCAGATATTATATGGTCGCACGCCTGATTCTATCAGCGACGCGATTCGATATGTTATAACACGGGTTTTGCCACTCCCCGGACCAGCTAACACAAGAAGCGGACCATCTTTATGATGGACCGCCTGACTCTGTGAGACTGTAAGTTCTGTCTTCGATGTATTGTTCATAAATCCACGCAGCACTTTGGAAAAAAGTGCCGGGTTCATTGTTAAGATTTTTATAAAAATTCACATAAAGATATTTTCACAGAATTACAATTAGGACATGGAAGAGGATTATAGCGTCTTATTTTATTTTCACAAGCAACAAAATATTCTCTTTTTGACTTTAAAAAATGAATTTCTGAAAAAATGTGAAAATAAAGGGTCATACAGTCATTGCAATATAAAAGTAAACTATTTATAATAGTTTCATCATTAGGTACTGTTAAAAATCATCTTCACAGCATTTTCATCAAAACAAACACTTCAACAAAACTCGAACTATGCCTCAAACTCATCGAAGAAATATTTTAATATTTTTCCAAAAAATATTATAAATAAAATGCCCCCTTTTTAAATAAAATAAATTATTCAAAGCCTTTCGCAAAGCCACAAGTCTCGTTTTTCACAAAACGGGCAATGAATAGTTAAAGGAGATATATCATTTTCTTCGATATTGCAAAGAAAATGCTCTTTTTTCACTCTGAAAATAGCTCCGGGGAAAGAAGATTTGAAAACTATCTTACAGGAATTGCAATAAAGAATGATTTCTGTTATATTATTCATATTCTTAGTGTGCTTTCTAATAGTTTCATAAAATCCGCAAAAAGATGAAGATTGAATTAAAACATATTGAATACTTGCGCAAGAAATATGCGCTTACATCTCGATAGATCGAGTATATCAAGCTGTTTTTTCTTGGTATTAACGAAAGACTTCTGCAAAATGAGTGATTTTTAGCATGTATAGGAACAGATAAACAACGCGACATCAGAGGATTTGATAA
>JAFGPS010000177.1 GCA_016936075.1 Sedimentisphaerales bacterium
CTGGCCGCCGTTACGCACGCCTCCTATAGCCAAAACACCTCCGACTTTGTTTCTGAAAATAAAACCGTTACGCCTAAAAAGTACCGACCTATCCAGAAATGCTTTGCACTGGGATGTCATCGTTCCCAGATAAACAGGCGTTCCTATGATAATACCCGCAATGTTTATATCACTTAAAATAGGAATTAATGAATTAAGATCATCCTCCTGTTTGCACTTTAACTGTTTTTTGCAATAGCCGCAATCCAGACAACCGCGAATATTGAAATCTGCCAGTTCGATAATCTCAGTTTCAATTCTATCCGACTCTTTTCTAACCGCGTCCAAACATGTTTCTAAGCTTTTTTGAGTGGTCTTATTCTTGCGTGGACTGCAATTAATTCCTATGATTTTCATTCTACTTCCTGTCGTACCAATATGTGTTAAATGACGGCTTTATAATAAAGCCTTTGATTTTGAGGTTTTGATTCTATTTTATTTTCTTTAAGCAACTCTTCTATATATTTAACAACTTCATTTCTATGCAAACCAAGTCCGGCTGCGATATCCTCAATGGAACAGGGGCGGCGCTGTAAAAGTGTCAAGACATCATCACGTTGGGAAACAAATTCCTGCTTTTCATGAATGCCTCGGTAATCGGCTATAACTTCAGAGCGTTCAAATAATAGTGCTGCTAATAGTCCAAGACGTTCTTTGGGAACCGGCTCGGCGAAAGCCTCCGCCGGAGGACGAGTCACTGTATTGACTTGAACTTTATCCGGTTGAATTGAATGTATACAAGTTTTCATTCTATTAATTTCCAATTCAGGGGTAGTCACGCCGGCCAAGAGAAAGACCTCCAGCCAATATTGTCCCTTATATTCCTCCCGGAACCGTATTAACCCTTCTAACATTTTATTGAAAGAAATGTCAGGATGAGGCCTGTTAACATACTGGAAGATATGCTCGCTGCCGGCATCAAGCGATGGAACAACCCGGTCGGCATCCAACAGAGATTTTCTGACCTCGGGTAGCCATAACAGCGACCCGTTTGTTAACACCGCAACAGGGATATCGGTAATACTTTTAATTTTAGCGATGAGTTCGCCGCACCGGGAGAACAAGGTTGGCTCGCCGGAACCGGAAAGCGTTATGTAGTCCGGCTTTAAATAGAGTTTGTCCTTGAGCTGGCGTGTTACTTCATCAAATGGTACCCATTCCTTTCTTTCAATCGTTTTATTGGTGGTTCGACCTAATTGGCAGTAAATACAATCGTAAGAACAGGTTTTGAAGGGAATAAGATCAACTCCCATAGAGCGGCCAAGTCGCCTGGAAGGTACAGGGCCGAATATATATTTTCTGCCTGACGCATTTTGGTCAGATTGATTATTTGTAGCAACTGTCATTTGAATAATCCCTTAAAGGTTTTTTTATTTTTCTGTTTTTATATCCAGCTTAATATTCAACATATTATATCTGCTTAACATACCGGCTTTCCCGATGATTTTTATACAGCATTGCGAAATACCTTTTCGGTCGGTATATTGTTTTACTTTTGTTATATATCGATACAAGATAAGCATACTGTCCATTTCTTTCTGCACCTGCATTAGAAGTTCCTCATTACTGAGTCCGGAGTATTTATATTTTAGTCCCTTAAAGTGAAACTTCCTTCCTTCGTATTTTTTTATATACTTCAGTATTAAATTGATTCCATCGCTTTCTTCATAAATTATATTTTTTCTTTTTTGGATCAAATCGATTAGATTCATTTTTTTATCTGTCCAGTTTTGGAGTATTTCTCAAATTTTGCAGTATTTTTTTATCTGAACATAGTATTATCCATTCAACAAGCGAATATCCTATGGTGTTATAAAACGTTCCGGATGGCAGCTGCAATAAAACATAAAAGCAGTGAAAGCAGCAAGCAGGATGATAAAAAACATAACCAACAGCCAGATCATAAGATTGGAGCCCTGAGGATGACCGCAATGACGACAAAAGGGAGTATACTTACTTATTTTACCACCGCATGCTTTGCAATTTTTGAGAAGTGATTGATTCATTTTCTAAACCTTTCTCGGTTCTGAAACCCAATTACTTGTCAAGGCCACACTGGGTACAGCTAAGATAACTTACCCCGTATGGATTTTGAGATTGCAGAGATAGATTGTGCCTGTTCAGTCTTACAAGAGGGTCTTTCGCCAAAAACAGCAGTTCCGATTCTAACCATATTAGAACCTTCTTCTATGGCTACCTTATATGAGTTGGTCATTCCCATCGAAAGATATTTCATATTTACATTGGGTAAATTGAGGCACTTGATTCTATCAAAGATTATTCTCGTTCTTCTGAAATAGGGTCTTAGATTTTCAGGATTGCCAAAGCGAGGTCCCATTGTCATCACGCCTTCGATTTGTACATATCCAAGGCGGGAAATATCTCTGATAAAATTCTCCATGTAGTTTTCAAAAGGCTCGTGTTCATTGGGCCTTATCCCGGCCTTGGAATATTCGCTGCCGATATTAATTTCTATGAAAACCGGCATGATCTGCTTTTTGGCTTTTATAACCCGATCGTTAATAGCCTCTGCTTGCTCCAGAGAGTCAACCGTTTGTATAACATCAAAGATCCTCAATGCCTTACTGATTTTATTAGTTTGCAAATGGCCTATCATATGCCATTTGACTTTGGTTGCTTCTTTCTTCAAATCACTAAACATCAACCCGGCTTCCTGAACATAATTCTCCCCGATATTGTCAGCTCCGGCTTCGATGGCCTCAGCTACTTCCTGGGTGGTTCTATGTTTGGCAGCCAGCACAATAGCAACATTGTCTGGAATCTCCAATCTTAAGTGTTTATAATTTTCAGCAATGCTCATATGACTCTTCTTCCAACGCAAGCAAAGTTAACAGATGACTTATCACTGGTTTCCATAATTCTCTCAATCCATTAACAACATTGCAATCGCAACAGTTGCCGTCCATAGTCCTTTTTGTCCTCTGGCGCTTTGCATGATATTAGAGGTTCTGATAATCAGGCCGCTTGCTTTATAGGCCTGCTCTTTTTCGGACCAGTCCTGATTCGGATCAACTTCAAGACCGAACGTTGTGCCAAGCATATCCGCTGCCAGATCTTCAAACATATTGGCAGCTTCCTGCTGATTCATCCCGTGGCCATGAACCTCACTGATATCCCCCCAATTGCTTCTGTCTTTGGGGACGGCAATTCCTACCGAAGAAGCTATGATACGGTCATGTTCATTGGCATCCGATCTTGCCATAAGACAGTATGTGATCTGGCCGGGAACAAACAACTTTAATCCCTGTTCACGGGGAACGATTTTGCACTTTGGCGGAAGTATCGGTGAAACCCGAACCAGGTTCTGCTGAGCAACACCGGCTTTTCTCAGTGATTCTTCGAAAAATTTCAATTGATACTTATGTCTGCCTATGCCTTTTGTTAAAGGCACTCTTGTTGGAACCATGCCGCTCATACCATTCTTCGAAGTTTTGATATATTTATTTTGCTCTCAACCCTACACAAATGACATGCAACAATGTGCGGAATACCCATAACAAGCTGTCCCTCCCCGATACCACCGTATTCTCTGGAATCAGGACAGCCAAAAGAGATACTGATTTCCTGATCAATATAGCTTTTGACCGCAATGTTTCCACACACAGACATGATGCTTGATATTTCTGTCTTAAGATTACACCCAGTTGCCTTCTGCCAATATCTGACCAGTTTCATTGCAGATTCAGGGCTGGCATAACTGATATAGACATCGCCATTGGTATGCTTGCTAAGAGATAGTCCAGAGAATCTTTCGTTCTGAACAGGCACACTTTTGATTAACTCAAGAGCTGATTTCTGAGTAATTCCTGTTTTCTCAGCAAGCCTGTAAGCCAGCTTATCATCGTAATTTTTGAGCCAACCAAAGCATCGTTTGGCGCCATCACAGCATATATCGATAGGGGATGACGATATCTCTTGCTTCTGGGCCTTGTAGACCGCTTCACAGAACCTGACAGGCGTACTGTTTTTTACAGGTATTTGTTTCTCAAACTTTATTGCTACCCAATCAGAATGAC
>JAFGPS010000178.1 GCA_016936075.1 Sedimentisphaerales bacterium
TGCTGGAAAGACGGCGTGGGATAGGACTTTTTGTAGCTCAGATACGTGGAGGTAAAAAGGAAATGGCAAAAGAAAAAATTCTTGAAGAAGCATTGCGTCAGGCGGCAGTGTTGGCGGTTCAATTTGAAATACCTCAGTCAAAAGCCTCAGATATGTTGGCTGAACTGTATGAACAATATAACTCTAAATCGAGGGATAATAAAAATGGATAATACAGAAACAATTATTCAGGTAGAAAAGTTAAGCAAAAGGTTCGGGAAAAAGACGGCTCTTGACAGAGTGAGTCTCGATATTTGCAGGGGAAGAATTGTCGGATTATTAGGCTCAAACGGAGCGGGTAAAAGTACATTGCTTCGACATATGATCGGATTGTACCTTCCAGATATTGGACAATGCAATACGTTCGGATGTAACGCTGGGGAGCTTAGTCCGGAGGAGCTTGGTAGAATCGGATATGTACACCAGGAAGGCGAGCTTTTGCCATGGATGAAAGTTGAGCAGTTGATACGTTATGTAAGTACGTATTATCCTAACTGGAACCATGAACTCGAGGAGCGTTACATTAAGAATTTCAAGGTACCGGTTTCTTCGCGTGTTGTAACTCTTTCTCCCGGTGAGAGGCAAAAGTTAGCGATATTGCTCGCGATTGGATTTGACCCTGAGTTATTGATTCTCGATGAGCCGGCTTCTGCGCTGGACCCGATTGCAAGAGCGAATTTTCTCGATTTACTACTGGAACTGATTCAGGATGAAAACAGAACAATCGTAATATCTTCGCATATTCTCAGTGACGTAGAGAAAGTTATCGACCATGTAGTGATTATGGAAGAAGGGGGCATTTTACTGGATTGCGGCTTCGACGATTTGTGCGAGAAATACAGCAAAGTTAAGCTTAATGCTATGAGTGACAAACTGCCTTCAAAGTTACCCTTTGAAAATATAATTGAATGTCACAGAACCGATGGACAGGCAATCTTGATTGTGAGCGATTGTTCAAATGAAGAGTTGAAGGAAAAAGCACAGCAGCTTGATTGCTGGATTGAGATTGAAACTTTGCCTTTAGAAGAGTTATATAAGATTGTTGTTAATCAGCATATGAGTGCTGTAGGAGCATAACAATGAAAACAATAATAGCAAACTTAAAACTATATATAAATCTCAATTCATGGTTTTTTTTCATGATGCTTATTACTTTGATATTTTTCAATATTCAAGTAGTATCAGATCAAGATTCAAATGAGCAATTAATAGTTGGTTCGTTTATGTGTCTGCCTTTTTTTCTGGGATTTATGGCATCTATTGTATTAATAGATGTTATGAATAAGCCGTTTTCGTTTTGCCTGCCCGGACATAGGCAGAATGTAAAGAAAGTATTAATGATAATGGCGGTTTTAGTTGGTTTATTTTTTGCTTTTTTAATGTGTTATCTAATTTTGGATAGAATGCAATTAGCCTGTTTTAGTTCTATATTCTTTGCGACTCTTGTTTTCTTCTTAATCGGGGCGGAACTAAATATGTTTGCCAGGATCATATGTGCATTAATATATATGATGTCTTTCTTTTTCTTTACATATCACTACCCATTTGTAATTCTGGGTAGATTTATTCTTGAGCATTTTTTGATTGTGATTTGTATCGGTTTAGGAGGTTCTATTACGGTTTGGCGTTTGCTGGATTCTCCCGGACTTGCCAGACGGTTCTGCGATAATCCAAAATGGATGAGTTTCCTCAACTTTTGGAGTAATGAAAAAATGCAAAAGTTGAACCGGTATAAGGAAACATTTCAAAAAGAGAAATCGAAATTAAAAATTAATCCATCAGTGGAAAGATTTTTCCTAAACAAAATGAACAGTCATAAATACTTCAGTGCAGGCCGATATATTTGGGGTAGTTTATATCAGGCTTTTAGCTTACCTTTTTCTAATTTTCATCCTGTGAATTTATTAATTCTCTTATTATTTATTTTTGCTTTTTGTTATTGGCCGCGATATTTCTGGATGGTTTTCCTGATGCTGCCGATGGGAATGGCAATGTCAATTGAGAATCCGGTTTATTCAAATATGATGATTTCAAACGGGCGCAGAGAAAGGTATAAATGTACTCTTGTTACAGGTATGGTGAACTCGGGATTTCTTGTTGCGATAATGACAATAATTATATTATTTTCTAAATTTGCTGGACTTTTTATGCCTGATTTAAAACTATCCGGTAAAACATTAGTTTATCATGCTATCAGCTTCCAGCTTATTTTGATACCTTTAGTTGCTGTACCAATTGCTTTGATTTTCAGGTTGCTTTCTCGTAAAAATAATATGTTGGCAGTGTTTCCAATGTTGTGTTTTTATTTCTTCTATATCATGAGTATTGGTGCTCAAAAGATATTCGATAGAAATGTAAATATAAATGAAATATCTTTAATAATGAATCTGTATTCTATAGCGTACCTGATTATAGTATGGATTATATTTGTGTTGGTTTTACGTCAGATATGTTTCAAAAAATCCTTAGTTTAGAAGAAAAAAGGTATAGTTATCCAGTTTGGGGATTGACTCGAATTGGCATAAATAATACAATGGATAAGTTGATTCGTAAAAACATGTCATTCTGATTGAAAAGAAGAATCTCTGGTATCGTTAGCCAGATGTTTCGCTTTATTCAGCATGACAGAACATTAGGGATTTAGGTCGATGAAAAAGAATCTCGAACAAATTGCTATTGAAGATGGCCGTTATAGCGCCAAAGCTATTGGTTTTGTCTATGAAGGACTTGGTTATACCGCCAAAAAAATCGTTTCCAAGCCGGAACACGTTAGCGGCCAGACACTTTGCGAAGGACTTAGGAAATATGCTCTCGAAAGGTGGGGCAGACTCGCCAAACCTGTGCTCGATGACTGGGATATAAAAACAACACGTGACTTCGGCGAAATTGTCTGGTTAATGATAAAAAACGAATGGATGAGCGCGCAACCAACTGATTCTATAGAAGATTTCAATAACGTGTATGAGTTTCAAACTGTCTTCAAGGACCAATTCAAATTCTAAATGAGATTTTTACCAGAATATGAGTTAAAGCATCCTTCAAATACTTTTACAGCCGGCCCGCTTAAAAATACTTTATGAGTTTCAGTTATTTCCACAAGCAATTCTCCCCCCGGCATTTTGACATTAACTTTATTTTCAACAAGCCCGAGTTTATGAGCCGCTCCTGCTGCCGCACATGAACTGCTTCCTGAAGCTAATGTATATCCTGCACCTCTTTCCCAAATTCGTATCTCGATATTTTCCTGGTCAATAACTTTCAGTAGTTGCATATTTATTCGGTTTGGGAACATACAGTGATTTTCAATCAAAGGACCTAACTGTTTTGCTTTTTCTTCGTTTATTTCATCCATTGGAATTACACAATGAGGATTGCCAATTGACAAGCATGTCACTTTATATGTCGAACCATTTATTTCCAGTTCTTCATCGACTACCTCTCTTGCTGTTCCAATGACTGGAATTTCAGTGCTGATAAAAGTGATTTTTCCCATATTGATTTTTATCAGGTTAGCGGCTTCATCTTCAATATGAGCCTGTACGATTCCGCCTAATGTCTGAATCTTAAAATCCTTTTGCCGGACGTATTCGTGTTCGTACAGGTATTTAGCGAATATTCTTAAACCGTTGCCGCTCTTTTCCGCCTTGCTGCCATCCGGATTGAAAATTCTTACGTTTAGATTTTCTCCTACTTTGATTGGACCGTACAATATACCATCTGAACCAATACCAAAATGCCTATCGCAAATTAAGCGAATCGTTTCCGGTTTCAAATCGATATCATAAACATTAGGATTAATAACGAGATAATCATTTCCCAGACCGTGATATTTCTTAAAGTGTGATTTCATAGTTACTCCAAATCATCGAGTATGAGCCGCAATTGATTAATGCTTTTTATTTCGTAATCAGGCTTTATATCACTTTCATTTATTTCATTTTTGCGATTGAGCCAGACTGTTTTAATACCGGCTTTCTGAGCACCTATTATATCCGAGTCAAGAGCATTGCCGATCATAATTGCTTCGTTCGGTTTTGTTTCTATCCTGCTGAGAACGATATTGAAAATCTCCGGTTCAGGTTTGCGGATTCCAACATCTCCGGCTATAACAATTACATCGAAATACTTTGCAAGTTTTGAACCGTCAATTTTTTCCCGCTGCAAATCAGATGCACCATTGGTGACAAGTGCCAGTTTATATTTATTTTTAAGCTCAATTAAATTCGGTTCGGCATCTTCGAAGACATTATGGATTTTGCGCCTATGTTTTGGAAATTCCAGTGACAGATATTCCGCAAACTCAATATCATCTATTCCTGATTCAAGAAGGGTACTATACCATGCCTGCTTGCGATATGTTGGTGTCCATGAACGAAGTATCTTCAGGTTTTCATCATCACCTTCAAAAAGTCCCCAAAGACCTTCCCATGAACTTATCGCAACCGCTACACAATATGAACGAACAGGCGAGCTGTTGTGCCATAGTTCTCGTGCGTTTTCCCAGATATTGTCATACAATTCCTGCGGCTCAATATCGTACTTTTCACGAACCTTTTTACAGGTTATCATCATAGCTTCTTCCGCCGAAGCTCTCTCGACTGCTAATGTATCGTCAAAATCAAAAATAATTGCTTTTATTGTCATAACTAAAATCTGCTGTTAATTAATCCAGTTTTATTTCCATATAAATTACGCCGCTTACCGGCACGTGGTCGAAAGGTTCTATTTCGACGAAGCCCAGGGCTTTGTACAATTGTTTTGCAGGCTCCAGCGCGGTAGCCAAGCGGAATTTACTATAACCTATTTTCTTCGCTTCATAGATAAGAGCTTTACAAAGTGCAGTACCGACTCCTTCTCTTTGGTAGTTCGGCTGTATATATAACCTTTTCATCTCACATATGCCGTCACTTTGCTCATCAAGCGCAACACAACCTACCGGTTCATTGTCATATTTCGCCAGAAGAATACATCCCTTTGGGAGCTGATAGTCACCCGGTAAATTTTCAATTTCATTTTCATAAGACTGGTAATATTCAATATACCAGGCCATATCGGCATATTCATAAAACTCTTTTTTCAAATACGCAAGATACTCATAAAAAAGCTTCTTAACGTTATCAATATCTTCTTTGGTTTTAACAGTAAAAATATTTAGCATATTTACCTCAAATTCAATTCCATATGTACAGAGCTTTGTAGTGGACTTCCTTCGATATGTCCGGTTTCTACAAAACCGAGTGAGCTATATAATGGCTCTGCTCCGATGAATAAGACTTTATTAGTATCCAAACGCATTCGCTTATACTTTAGCTGGGCAGCTTTATTTATAATAGCCTCTGCCAAATTTCTTCCTATTCCCTTTCGCCTGCATTGCGGCTTTACATATAATCTTTTCAACTCACAAACGTTTTCAGTTATTTCACTTACCGCAACACATCCGGCAATCGAGCCTTGATATTCAGCGAGTAGTATGCATCCTTTAGGCATAGCATATTCACCGGGAAGATTGTCAGCTTCGTTTAATGCTTTCCTGCTAAGACGTTCAGCTAATGGTAAACTATGCGGGCTAAACAACTCAAATATATAATTCGCATATTCTGTAAAAAGTTGTTTAATAACCTTAAAGTCTTTTACTGTCTCAACCGGATAGATTTTCAGCATAAATTATTTTCCTTAACACGTCAGTTTATTTGAAATATATTTCTGCGTCCAGGGACAAGCATTTATACAAATTCCGCATATAGTAGCAGTGATTCCTTGTCGTTTCGACAATTCTTTAGCAGTCTCCCGACACGTAAACGCATTATAAATAGATTCCCTCGCTGCGCCTGATTCCCAGTTTTTGCCTGCGATTGCATTGGCCGGACAGGCATCCATGCAGTTGCGACATTGCCCGCATTGCGAATTCTTTATCGGCTTTCCAATCTCTAATTCGGCATTAGTCAAAACCGTTCCCAGCCGAATCGCCGGACCATATTGTTTCGTAATTAAAAGCGCAGATTTTCCTATCCAGCCAAGTCCGGCTTGCGTTGCTATTGTTTTATGCTGAAGGCGCACTGATAAGGTAGATGGGTCGAAATGTTTGGTTGTTGCCTTAAAAGCCTCGGCACGTTTGCCTGCTCTTTTGATAATTTCAACCGCTCGCTCGCACAAATCCGCCAGCAAATCATTTACTCTTTCATACTCCGCGAAGTATTCTTTTGTTGGTCCTTTGGATATATTGTGGACGATTTGCGGATTAAGTGCTGTTGCAATAGAAATCGCTCTCGGAAAATTTCCGGTAACTTGAACAGGCAGAGTACTTACATCGGCAAAACCGACCAGACTTGCACCATGACTTAAAAGTTCTTGTTTTATTTCAAATGTAAGCATGCTTATATCTTTCAATAATACACTATTGACGATTTAGCCGTCTTTCTCTTCAAACATTTTTTCAAGAATTTCCGCTGCCGATTTAACCATGTTTGGGCATGTTACAGAAAAAACGCCTTTTTGACGAGCTATCTCCAAGCCTTCTTTTTTTGTTATATCGCAGCCAAGTAATTCGTGACATTGAGTCGAACCGTGTTGGTCGTTAAATCTCCTTGAGAATTTGATAATTTTTATATAAACATTTTCTTTAGTAACTTGATCTTTTGCTATTGTATTACCATATTTCAAGCCGAGTGCCATGAAAGCGCCTGTAATAGCACCGCATGTTCCATCTATGTGCATACCGCCGCCAAAGCCTGTTGCAATTTTTAATGCCGTATCGTAATCAAGCCCAAGCTGCTCACAATAAGTACTTAGAACCGCTTGCGAACAATTATAACCTTTTTCAAATTGTTCTACTGCTTTTTCAACTTTACTCATAATATATTCCTTCCTATTAATTTAGGCTTCCTCAACCAAAATTACTTTAAATTTTTCTGTAAGGACTTTGCCTTTGTGTTTATGTTTTTCGCCGGAAGGTATAAAGACTCCGTCACCTGGTCCGAATATTTTTTTAGTTCCATTGAAGTCTATTTCCATTTGTCCTTCGAGTACATATCCTATATGTCCTTTTTTGCACCAGTCAGGTTCAATAAATTCCTTAAAAAATTCCACCAGCCGCAGTTTTCTGCTGTTTTGTTCATAAGCTTTAAACCTGACACCAACAGCCGGCGATTCCCATTTCTTCGATTCAAAATCAATTTTATATTTGCTCATATTAATTCTCCCTTTGCAACCAGTTCTACTTTTCCACCTACGGACACTTCTATTTTTCCTTCTTTTTCTTGCGCTCTTAAATAAAGAAGCGATGGTCTGCCGATTTCATAACCCTGTTCGACTTTAATGTCAATTTTATTTTTGCCAAAGTACCTGTGCTTTACAAGATACGAAGCGAGACAACTATTCGCACTTCCGGTTGCAGGGTCCTCGGCTATACCAAAATAATCCGCAAATAAACGAACGTTCATATCATTTTCAGGATTGTAAGTTTCAGGACAGAAAACGAAAACACATTTTGCCTGCTTGTCTTTCAACCAATCGAAAAGTTTATCTTTAATAATACAGGCTCTTTTAACCGCATCTAATGACTTAAGCGGCACAAAAAGAAAATCAATTCCGATTGAAACATGTTGTATTGGAAAATTATCATCTATATCTTCTTTATCAATAGTTAGAAACTGTATAATATCTTCTGATTTGTATATTTCTCCAAATGTTATCTCTTTTGGTTTCATCCATAAGACTTCCTTTTCAAAGTTGACAGGAACTTGTCCGACTTTAAGATTTAAAATAATTTGCTCAACAGGTTCTTGGATAATTTCATTGCGAATTATATAAGCTGTACCTATCGTAGGATGTCCGGCAAAGGGCACTTCTTCTGCCGGTGTGAAAATCCTGACATCGTATCCAACATCATGTGGCTCATCGCTTAAGATAAAAGTTGTTTCCGAATAGTTCATCTCTCTTGTTATTTTTTGCATTTGTTCATCTGATAATGCTTTGGCATTACGAACAACAGCAAGCTGATTGCCAGCATACTTTTTCTCCGCGAAAACATCCAAAATATAAAAGGTATGTTTTTTCATTTTTTCTCCATTAATTACCATTCTCTAATTACCCGCCTTTATTTGAATGCTGCTTCCATAACATCAAGGGCAAACCTTGCAGATACAGTAGTACGTCCACAGGCCATTTCAATCCCGACTTCAATAGCCTCTAATATTTCCTGTTCGCTCGCTCCTGACTTTGCGGCCTGTTCAATATGCCACTGCATACATGATTCGCAATCAAGCACAACTGAGATACCAATTGCTATAAGTTCTTTGGTCTTTTTAAGTAAGGCGCCATCTGAATAAGTTGCCTCTTCCATTTCAAGAAATGCCTTATAGACTTTCGATTTTAACGATAGTAGTTTATTATGAGCTTTCTGTCTTTGCTTCGATATTTCTTCTAATTTGTTCATAAAATAATCCTCTCGTAATTTTTTCTGTACGATCCATTTTAATCGGTTCTGCTAAATGTCTATGAGTTTATTTATTTCTCTAAGATGCAGCTTGAAATGTCGCGGGAAATCAAGGACCATTGCTTCAAGTGATATTTCCTGATTCAAAGCGGATATCCAGACATTGTTAAGCTTTTTGTTATTAACATTTTGAATCACATGTACAAAGTGTTTATTGGTGCATTTCCATAATTGAACAAGGTCATGCCAATCCTTATCCTGATAATTCTGAATAGCAATCCACCTGTCATTATTGCCAAGATTTGCGTAATCAGGAAAAATCAGGGGACTTTCCTGGTATTGCAGGTTAATAACTCTATGCGTATTATTGGAAGCAGAATCTACCATGTGCCCGACAATTTGCTTGATGGTGCGATTTTGACTATTTCGTCGCTTTGCAATAATATCATCTGAAAGAGCTAAAAGTTTAGGTTCCCACTGTTCAATTAGATTCGATAATTCCTTGCTGATTAAATCGAAATTTTCCATAATAGTCTCTCCTGTTTTGACTTTTTTTACTAATCAATATTCAAACCCATAAGATAAGCGTCATAAAACTTATTATCAATTAAAAGTTGTCTGCTTATTTTGCCTTCTTTTACAAATCCGAATTTCTTGTAGAGTTTAATCGCACGTTTATTATCTGTTCTAACCTTGAGAAATATCTTTCGGATTACGCCGGAGTTGTTCGCCCATTGTATCAAATTTTCCATAAAAGCATTACCAATTCCAAGCGACCAGTATTTGCTTAGAATAGTTATACCAAGCTCACCGCTATGCTGGACTCGTTTTGGTTTGCCGCCCGTGATGCTCGACATACCGATAATTTTATTTGAAACCTCAGCGAGAATGATTAGTTTGTTATTATCATCCCGATGCTCTTTAATAAAATTCTGTTCTTCTTCAAGAGTCCATGTCAACTCACCTTTACCGAATGACAAAAAGTCCGTCTCTGCGGTCGCTATCTTCATATAATCAAGAATCTTTTGTGCATCTTCTACCTGCGGCTGCCTTAAAATACATGTTTGTCCATTTTTAAGTTGTATCTCTTTATTCAACATTTTTTTTCACTAATAACTTTCTGATGATTAATCCTAACCGTTTTATTCCTTCCTTAATTGTATTTTCATCTGCATTCGAAAAATTTAATCTCATATTGTTTTTTCCGCCGTTATCAACATAAAATGGTGTGCCCGGGACGAAAGCTACATTTTCCTTTACAGCAAGTTTAAATAACTCCAAAGCCGACAACTGTTCGGGTAGAGTCACCCATAAAAACATTCCGCCTTCGGGTTTGGTAAATATGACCTCCGATGGGAAGTTTTCATCGATGGCAGTTATCATTACATCTCTTTGCTTTTTATAAACGTTAATTATAGTCTCAATATGTTTGTCCACGTCATTATTTATGAGATATTGATGAACAATCTTCTGGCAGAGAGAATTCGAGTGCAGGTCACTCGCTTGTTTTGCTGTAACAAGTTTGTCCATGATTTCACGTTTTGCACATATCCATCCGAGCCGCAAGCCAGGTGCAATAGTTTTGGAAAACGAGCCGAGTAATATTACCTTTCCGTTGAGCCGGCTTCGCATAGATTGCGGTGCAGTTCCAGAGAATCGTAAATCTGAATACGGATCATCCTCAACTGCAATCGTATTGTGTTGCTTGAGTAACTCTGTCAGTTCTCTGCGTTTATTCTCAGAGTAAGTTATACCGGATGGATTCTGGAAATTAATAACTGTATGGAACAGCTTGACACTGTTTACACTAAGTTCAGTTTCAAGACGATTGATATCTACTCCATCATTTAGAAGAGGTATAGGACAAAACTGAGGTTCATAAACAGAAAACGCCTGAATAGCACCTAAATAAGCAGGTTTTTCAATTGCTATTCTGTCACCTTTATTGATGAATACCTTACCTATTAAATCCAGTCCCTGTTGTGAGCCGTTCGTGATTAATATCTCATCTGCAGTAATAGATAATTTTCTCTTTTGATACCTTTTTGCAATATATTCTCGCAACGGCTGATAGCCTTCTGTTGTGCTGTATTGCAGAGCAGATACATCCGTTCCTGCCAATACGTCTAAGGTTGTTTCTTTAATTTCTCTAACAGGGAAAAAACGAGGATTCGGCAGACCTCCTGCGAAAGAAATCATATCAGGATTTTGAGTTACTTTTAAAATTTCCCGAATGAAAGATTTCGGAATAGTATTTATTCTTGAAGCAAATAGATTTTTCATAAATTTTAATCCTCGATATTATTTAATTGCGTAAAAGCCCGCTTGCATTTGAGAAAACCAAAACAACTCAATAATACGAAAGCCGCACTCTTTTAATAAAGCCAGATGTTCGCGAACCGTGATAGGAAAATACGCTTTATCAAATCGTTTTAAATGTTCTTCGACAATAACGTGACTTCTTCCGTTTGATAACTGAAATCTTCCCCATCGTTCAAGGCTCGATTGTACGGATTCTTCATTCAACGGACGGATATTCTCAAAAGTAATATATAGTCCTTTTGGAGCTAACAAATCAAAACATGCGGCTGTGGCATTCAGCCTGTTCTCTGCTTTTAAGTAATGGTGACACATAATTGCAGTTATTACATCTGGTTTAGTATCAAGTTTACTGCACAAATTATCACTTGGAACTGAATCAAGAAACCTGACATTTCCGGATGAATATTTCAAAAAACGATTTTTTGCATTAATCAACATTGCTTCAGCCGGATCACTAAGAATAAAAGTTGTTTCAGGAAAGTGTTGAATGGCTTCACCTGCCATGTATCCTGTTCCGCAACCTGTATCCAACCATGTTTTGGCATCAGGTTTTAACGACTTGACCAGGTCAATAGTTTCATTATGAAATAACTCGTAAAACGGTATTGTCAACCTGACATTCTTGTCGTAGTCATTTGCTTTATATGGTGTTGTATTATCTGATTGTTTCATTTTTAACTCCGATCAAAACTGCTACGCATGAACCTATTACAATTATTGCACCTAATCCTGAACTGATAGAAAAAGTTTCATTGAACAATGTCACTCCGACTATATAGCTTAGTACAGGTACGAGCATTCCAAGGACCGAACCAGTTGATACCGGTAAATATTTATATCCTTCTGTAGAAAGAAGTTGTCCTATTGTTGAAGTAACCCCGATAGCGACCAGCAGGAATCCGCCTGAAAATCCAATCGCACATGGGACAATATTAGCCGGTAGGGCAACAACCCACAGGCCGATTACACATTGCGAAAAATATATAGCATATGAAGAATCTGTATCGTGGAGTTTTTTCACAATAACTAAAGCTAAGCCTCCGAGCATTGCTCCTAAGATAGCTAAAAGCTCATATTTTCCAATATTGCCCAGTAGCGATGAGCCGTTCCCATTGTCTGAAGCGAGCAAATATATACCTGCAAAAGCTGCTGCGACTGAAACAATTCGAATTGCACCAAGTTTTTCTTTCAGAAAGATTGTGCTGAATATACTTCCAAATACAGGAAAGGAATATATCAGAATGGTTCCTTTACCTACACCAAGTTTGGAAATAGATAAGAAAAATAAAAGTATTGCTGTGCCGCCGAATAAGCCGCGAAGAAACAATAATCGACCATGCACGAATCTCAGTTTTATTTTTCCAAATAATGCTCCCGTACCTAATATCCCGAGTCCTATGATAAAACGGAATAGGGTAGTTTTATATGGATCGATATCCGAGGCATATTTCACAAGGGCGGACATTGCGCAGAAAGCCACTGATGACGAAAGCATTAAAACTATTCCTTTATATTCGTTTGTTTTTGTAAATTGCTGCATAATTATTCATCTTTCTTTGTGCAAAGGTAATTTGCGAAAAAACCTTCTCTGTAATCAACTGTGTTAATTTCAAAACCTGCCTTTTTAAGCAATTCTTCCATGACCCAGTCGAAAGTACTGTATTCCTGTCGAAAATGTGTTTCAAGTTCCTGTTTCATTTCGGTTCCCAAACGCTCAACCATTGTTTTTATATATCCTTCTATATAGGATTCATAATTTTCTATATCGAACGATAGAACAACATCGAACAATAGAAGTCTGCCGCCAGGTTTGAGCATTTGTGCTAATCTTGTTAGTGCTACCTGTTTCCAGAAATCCGGCAGGTGATGCAACACAAGAGTACAAACGATTCCGTCAACTGGTTTGTCTTTATGTTCATAAGTTAAAAAGCCGCCATGATGAAACTCGATGTTATCGATACCGGCTGCCTTGGCTTTCCTGCGAGCATGGTTAATCATCAACTCCGCAACATCTACCGCATATATCTTCTTATAATAACTTGCTGCGTTAATAGCAAATGCACCGGTTCCGCAGCCAATATCAATTACGGCTGATTGTTTATCAAGACCGAGCAGTTCGATTCGCTGCTGAGCTTCTTTTTTATAATCTCTGAATTTTTGGTGATGCTTATCATACTTATCAGCAAACTCTTCAGTGTCGAACTTTACGCCGCATAATTTCATTTCATCATATTGCCATTGGGGCTTGTTTTGTTTGGCTTCCATTATTTTTCCTTACAATTGATTGTTAGCAAATAAAAAAGCCTTTCAGGTTTTCTATTCCCTGAAAGGCTTTTCAAATTTTAATTATTTCCAAAGTCTTTTAGGGAACAGGCTCTTTATGTACGCATACAATAATACCAAGTACATTGGCCCATTTATTGCATACTGTAAGGTCTGTGCGCATAAGCATTGCAGCCGCTTTACGGCTTGTTAATTGCTTATACGTGTTTTCCCTAAAATTAAACATAAATATACTCTAAAATTACTTCAAAAACTTATTTTATTTATCCGGTGCAATTGAGTCAAGTAAAAATTTAATAAAAAATAGTTTATTAAACCTGCGGCAATGCAATATTTGTCTGGTTTTGGTATTTTCCATTCCTATCTGCATAAGATATATCGCATGGAGCTTGCGATTCGAAAAAAAGTACCTGGGCAAGGCCTTCATTTGCATAGACTTTAGCCGGCAAGGGGGTAGTATTGGAAATTTCGAGGACCGCTTTTCCTTCCCATCCCGGTTCGAAAGGGGTCACGTTAACTATTATTCCGCAACGTGCATAAGTTGATTTGCCCACACAAATAGTTAGAACATTTCTCGGAATCTTAAATTTTTCCACGCTTAAAGCCAGTGCAAAACTATTTGGCGGAATGAGGCACACGTCACTTTCAATCTCGACCAATCCTTTTGAGTCGAAAGCTTTCGGGTCGACTACTGCTCCGTAAACATTTGTAAATATACGAAAATGATTTGAAACACGAATATCATAACCAAAAGATGATAATCCATAAGAAATGATCGATTGCCCGTTATGTTTCCGGATTTGTTCGGGAATAAACGGTTCTATCATTTGGCTTTCTTCTACTTTTTGCTTAATCCATTTATCTGAGCAAATACTCATAAGGTCTCCTTTATTTCTGCAATTGGCCAGTTCCATGCTTTTTCAGGAATAAATTTCTGAACTGTATATTTTGTTTTTGATGGAATCATGGACCGGATTGTTTCTATATCTGTTTCTGTTAATAGTTCGGGAACGCAGGTTGTGCGAAATTCTGATTTAACTTCAGCGCTGGATATAATTTCAATACTCTTGAGTATATTATTAGTTTCGACTTTTACCCCTGATAAACAAGAGTATTTTTCTAATGGCGCTTTAATATCCATAGCAATATAATCTAAAACGTTTTCAGAAATCAGTTTTTTAATTATTTCGGGACGGTTGCCGTTTGTATCTAATTTGATTTTGTATCCAATATCTCTTACATTTCTAATAAACATCAGTAAGTCCGTTTGAATCGTAGGCTCACCGCCGCTGATTACAAGACCGTCTAGAATATGTTTTCGAGATTCTAATTCTTCAAATACATTTTGCTCACTCAATAAATTATTGTGATCTACGTTTGTATTGAGTAATGAGCCGTTATGGCAAAAAGGGCAGCGGAAATTACATCCCTGTGTGAAAATTATCGCGGCGGTCATTCCAGGGAAGTCACTTAATGTAAATGTTTGAAATCCGCTTATTTTCACAGTACGGTCTCCAATTTATAAAAAGTTCTGTCATTGAATTCTGACTGTTTTCCCTCGTTCCATTGATCTATCGGCCTGAGATAGCCAACGACACGTGCATAAACTTCTGTTTTTGTTCCGCATTCCGGACATGTGCTTTGATTGCCTCGCAGATAACCGTGTTCCGGGCAAATGCTGAATATCGGTGAAATTGTAAAATATGGCAAATGATAATTCTTACAGACTTTTTGTATAAAACATTTCAATGCTTGCGGGTCGGCGTTAGACTCTCCGAGGTAAATATGAAGTGAAGTTCCACCGGTATATTTGCTTTGTAATTCATCCTGAAGTTCCAATACCTGCCAAATGTCATTTGTATAATTGACAGGCAATTGAGTGGAGTTTGAATAATATGGTTTTGCATCAGCAGTAGCCGGACGATGTTTTATATAAGGAGTATCAGGGTATTTTTCTTTATCAAGTTTTGCCAGACGATATGAAGTACCTTCTGCCGGAGTAGCTTCAAGGTTGTACAAATTGCCAGTATCTTCCTGGTATTTCAGAAGTGTCTCGCGCATATAATCGAGAACTCTTTTGGCAAAATCCGAACCTTCTGTAGTACCAATATCCTTTCCGAGAAGATTCAGGCAGGCTTCGTTCATTCCGCATAGACCTATTGTTGAAAAATGATTATGCCAATACTGGTTAAAGCGTTCTTTTACTATTCTCAGATAATATTTTGTATATGGATATAAATTTTTTTCAGTAAAAATCTCCAGCAGTTTACGTTTTGTTTCGAGGCTTAGACGTGCCATTTCCATCAGTTTATCTAAGCGATCCAAAAAATCGTTTTCATTCTTAGATATATGACCTAATCGCGGCATATTAATCGTTACTACACCGATAGAACCTGTTAAAGGATTTGCGCCGAATAATCCTCCGCCGCGTTTCTCCAGATGACGAAGGTCCAGTCGTAATCGGCAGCACATCGAACGTGCATCGTCGGGTGACATATCAGAGTTGACGAAATTTGCAAAGTTGGGAATTCCATATTTTGCTGTTACTTCCCATAGCAGATTAAACTCCGGACTGTCCCAGTCGAAATCCGTAGTCATATTGTATGTAGGTATTGGGAATGTAAAGACACGTCCTTTAGCATCTCCTTGAGCCATAACTTCCAGAAATGCCCGGTTGAACATAAGCATTTCTTCTTGGAAATCGCCATAGGTTTCTGGTTGTGTTTGGCCGCTTATGACAACGGGAGTGTTTGTTAATGTTGAAGGAGGTTGAAGGTCAAGGGTAATATTTGTAAACGGAGTTTGAAAACCTACACGTGTTGGGACATTTACATTAAATACGAATTCCTGTAAACATTGTCTTACTTCGTTGTATGAGAGATTATCATAACGAATAAATGGAGCAAGAAGTGTATCGATATTTGAAAATGCCTGTGCTCCAGCGGCTTCTCCCTGAAGAGTATAAAAGAAATTTACAATTTGCCCTAATGCCGTGCGAAAATGTTTTGCGGGCTTGCTTTCTATTTTCCCGGATACACCTTTAAAGCCGTAACGCAATACGTCCTGCAAATCCCAGCCAACACAATAAATACTTAGTGAGCCAAGATCATGTATGTGGAAATCGCCGCTCATATGAGCCTGTCGAATCTCTGATGGATATATTTTGTTGAGCCAGTAAGTTGTGCTTATTTCGCTGGATATGTAATTATTCAATCCCTGAAGTGAGTACGACATATTACTGTTTTCCTGAACTTTCCAGTCCAGGCGGCCAAGATAATTATCAACCAAATCTACATCTGCTTTTTCCAATAATTTTCTTAATTGCGCATGTTGATCACGGTATAGAATATATGCTTTCGCTGTCTTTTTATATGGGCTTGTTAATAAAACATCTTCCACCAAATCCTGTATTTGTTCTACTTCAGGAGTTTGTGTATGTAGTGTTATCTGTGCAAGACTTAATACGCGAATTGTAAGTTGCCATGAAATGCTTTTATCAAATTCACCTGTTACTTCACCTGCTTTTAAAATGGCTGATTGAATTTTGGATGCATTGAAAACTACCTTTTGGCCGTTTCTTTTAATTACGTGCGTATATTTATAGCTTGAAGAATGCAGTTGAGTAAAATCGGTTTTTTCATTATTTTTTTGAATAATTGCTTTCATACCAAATTCCCTTTAAATATAAATATCCTATTGTTATTAACTGGAGATTCAGTGCGGCGCATAAATCAACATATATACGTTGAAGGAGAATCAATGCCCGCGCACACAATCTCCATTGGTGACATTTTGCTATTAGGGAAAATCGCATGAAAAATCGAAAGTCAGAAGTTGAAAATAAATCTAATCTCAATTACCGAACGACATTAACTTTCCCTTCGAAAGCAAAATTGTCATACCACATTTAGTGGATTACCGGCAGGTCTTCGGACTTCTCAGGCAATATTAAAAAAACCTACTAACTGCTGCTTCCCACCTAAATAACAGGCAGTGCTTATTGCAGTCTTCGTTCCTGATTACCGCTGCGGGGCAGTTCTGGATTCTAACCAGATTCCCTCTTGCGTTACCCTCAATAAAAAGGGTAAACCGACAACGCTTTCAATATAAAGATGTAATGAAAATCGTCAAGTAAAAAACAATTTAAATAAAATAATTCTTTAAATCAGGATGTATTCGGCTGATAAAAAGAATGAGTGCATGAATAATATTAATTGTTATTATTGCGGTTCTGTAAAATTAAAATTTATTCGATCAGCAACCATGAACAAGCATATAAAACCACGGCTGTGATAATTATAAAAACCATGATTGAACCGAAAAGAACCACAACTTCTTTGAGAAATGATACGAATTTAAGATTTGGGAGTTTTATTGTTTTATAAACGATGGAAAAAGAGACAAATAACGGAATCATCCACAACATTGATTGCTGATTTACACCAATGTTTACTGGTTGTGTAAAGCTGGCAAGTATCAGAGAAGCCGTTATTATCAAAATTTATTCTCCTACATTTTCTGTTTTAAGAAGATGTGCCCAATAAACAGAGTTTACAATACACAAAAGATTAAGCAGTCCTGCGATGCTCGTATATATCTGGCCAATTTCAGCGGATTTTCCATAAGAATAATACCCGCCAGTTTCAGAAATATGGCCCAAAATAAAAATTGCAGGTGAATTCATAATCTGAGCCGCGAACCAGGGTTTTGAACCAGTTGGATCGATTACAGCTACTGAGCCTATATACAATCCTATTACAAAGGTTATTGCAATGGCAAAAAATATTATAAATGCATGATTTTTTTTATTTATTGCAAAATGTCCCGCACCCGGCACGAGCCAGCCCAGAAGGCCTACGATTATTAAAAAATATATATTTTTATATTTCGACTGCAATGCCATGTTAATCTTCAGATTGGTTAATTACATTTATAAGCTCGCATTTATTCGTCTTCTGTAATTGCCTCTTGCTCTGAACTTTCTTCTGTATCATTAGCAAACCTGAAATTCATACGTTTTAAGATATTAGCCGGATTAAATTGGTCCAATGCCAGGCTTTGCGACTCGCTCAGATCTTTTTTGTATGCCAAATAAGATTTCGCTCTTTCGTAATTCTCTTTCCAAAGATGGTTCAAAGAAATATTTTTAATAATATAGTAACTTAAATCAGGTTTGAATTCGACAACTTCAGGCTTAAATTCCGGTGCATTACTGTCATGGGGTGCCAATGAGAAAATAAGATCAAGAAATTGAGATTCTTTAGTTAACAAATTCTTGATTCCTTCTGAAGAAGGATTGTCCTGATTATGTATTATTGTTAAAAGTGTCTCTTTAGATAATTTAGTCAGTGAATTGTGTTCTTCCAGCTTGAAAGGCGGCTCATTGCTATCTTCGGCCAGTGATGAATTCGAATCGCTCGGATATTCCTGTTCATAAAGCTCGTTGAATTTATCAATTACATTTTCCCATACCTGGTCTTCCTGGGTTGCTGCTAATTCGAGAAATTCGTTTGCCTTTGTTTTTGCTGTATCCATAGCCGCAAAGCATTTAACATCTTTAATAACGTTTTCTTTTATTGAGAATGTATTTTCTTTTTTATCCTCTTCGTTCGGATCGAAAATAAATGCTTTTGTGCTAAATGTTTGATCTACACTTTCAGGTATAGAGGAATTTATTGCTTTAACTACCCTGATGGTAGCCATAATTTTTCCGGATGAAGATTTGTCTTTGATTGGTACTACGCTTACATATATTTGGGGTTTTATTGATTCGTATGAACCGAGCAGATTCATATTGAATTGTTCCAGACCGAAAACTATCCGTGCCAAACTAAGCTCGCTAACATAACCTTCTAAATATAATTTGGAAAGAAGATTGTCGGTTTGTATATCTTCGGCACTAAGTTCTCCGGTAATATCCTGGTAAATCTTAATATTATATTTTTCGCTTAACTGTTCTGCTATATTTGTATAATTTCCGGCGATTTCTTTGCGTTCTTCTGTGCTGAGTTTATCAAGTTCTGCATCATTGAAATCCTGAAGAGAACCGTCTGCAAGTGTTCTGGCTTCCTGAAGAATACTTTCGGCTTTTTGAGTAATCTTTTCCTGAATGAGATAATCTGTTATTTCATCAGCAACTTCTGAGAATGGTTTGGGTGTATAATTCGGATCAGATGAATTTGATTTAATGTTATTATTGTAAAATTGACTTTGTTCTTCGAAAGTCGGCTCTTTTATTATCTTTTTAATATCATCTAACTTAACGGCCATGTATTCAAGCTGAACTCTATTGGGTAGCTTGTAACCGAAACCGTAGGGATTTTCGCTGGTTATTTCATTTGGGAAGAATCCTTTATATTTTTCATATTGCTCAGATATTTGCTGTTCAGTTGGAGTTTCCAGATTATTGATAAATTTCTCAGAATTAAATCTAACAAGTTCGATATCAACATTTTCCATCTGTGAAGAGGCAAGGTTTTTCAACTGCTTGATAGTTATATCCTCTCCCGAACATATAGAATGAGAGAACTGAAGCACGGCGAGTAATTTGCCGGTAACAGTTAGTATTTTATCTTCAGAAATTTTAATTGATCTCATCATGTTACCGATAAACTGCGAGTAATACATTCCAGTTGCCCGGGGTAATGCCTGAGAAAGAAAGCTTCGAGCAGTATCTTTTTCAACTTTAAAACCTGCTTTTTCCGCTTCCTTATCTAAAAGAAACCAGTAATAGAAGTTTGATGCAGATAGTTTGTATAAATCATTAATTTGCTTTCTATTGATTCTATTCTGGTATTTAACAGCCGTTTGTTGAATGTGAGCAATTACTTCCTGGGATGGCCTCTGATTAGAAAACAGCAGTTCACCTAAAATAAGAGATTGTAAATTCGGTGTTTGGTCGATCGGATCCTGTAACATTTTTAGAATAGTTCCGATCTGAAGTGCCTCAAGAATATCAAGTTCCTGCTGTGCGACCATTAAATCATAACTTTTAATGCCGATGTTATTGTCATAGAAAGCAATTTTTTTATTTGTGTTGCCTCTTCCACGAAGTAAATAAGTTAATGAAGAACCTCCGATGAAACCTATCATCAGGACAATGACAACGACAGCCATTACTTTTGTATTATTTTTGCGAAACCATTTAACTAAATTCATATGTAAGCTCCAAAATAATATATTTTTCTGAAACCCATTAGTATATGTCAGCAGAAATATTTTGCAAGAAAAAAGACCTTTCCTTTTAATTTAAGGTTATCATTGTTAAATTGTTATAATATAATGCTTTAAAATGAAGTAGAAAGAATATGATTTATAAACTACATTGTTAAAATTTGATTAAGTATTCAGGATAGTAAGATATGAATTCAGAAATTGGAACAATGATACGACAAAAATCCATAACGGCCTATAAAAACGCCCTTAAATATATCCCTGGCGGCGTTAATTCGCCAGTTCGAGCATTTGGCGGTACGGGAATAGAGCCGCTCTTTATAGACCATGCAAAAGGCTCGAAAATATACGATATTGATGGAAATGAGTATATTGACTATGTCTGCTCATGGGGACCGATGATACTTGGCCATGCAAATCCCAAAATTTTGGAAGCAATAAATAAATCTGCTCAAAAAGGCACATCTTTCGGAGCACCAACACAATCTGAAACGGATTTAGCACAAAAAATCGTCGCCGCATTCGAATCTATCGAGAAAATAAGACTTCTCAGTAGCGGCACAGAAGCGGTTATGACCGCGATTCGGCTTGCCCGCGGTTATACAAAAAAAGACCTGATTATAAAAATGGTAGGGTGTTATCACGGCCATAGCGATTGTCTTCTTGTCGCCGCTGGTTCAGGAGTCGCAGAAACCAGCTCAGAGACGATTGCTTCAAGTGCGGGGGTTCCCGATGCAATCGCAAAGCAAACCATAGTAGTTCCATATAATGATATAGAAGCAGTCAAAGCCGCATTTCAGGCAAACAAAGCCAATATTGCCGCGGTACTTATCGAGCCTGTAGCCGCAAATATGGGTGTTGTACTCCCTCTCGAAGGATATTTACAAACGATTCGCGATTTATGTACCGAAGAAGATTCTCTCTTAATATTCGATGAAGTGATAACAGGTTTCCGGCTTGCCAGAGGTGGGGCACAGGAAGTTTTCGGTATCAATGCCGATATTACATGCCTTGGCAAAATTATCGGCGGGGGCCTTCCAGCCGCTGCGATAGGTGGAAAAGCTGAAATAATGAATATGCTTGCTCCCTTGGGACCAGTTTATCAAGCGGGAACTTTGAGCGGCAATCCATTAGCGACCGCGGCTGCAAACGCAACTCTCGATATGCTTGCAAATGAAGGAACTTACGAAAAGCTTGAATCTTCAGCCGCCGAGTTGGAAAAAGGTCTGGCTCAAGCTGCTAAAGATACAAAAATTCCAATGACAATTAACCGCATAGGTTCGATTATGAGTTGTTTTTTCACTGATAGAAAAGTTTTGAATTTTGCCGATGTACAATCAACAAATATAAAAATATGGAAACAATTCTTCCTGAAAATGCTCGAACAGGGAATTTATCTCGCTCCAAGTGCATACGAAGCAATGTTTATCTCTCTGTCGCATACTCAA
>JAFGPS010000179.1 GCA_016936075.1 Sedimentisphaerales bacterium
ACACCTGGAATAGCTCTTGGAGTCGGTGCGATAGAGGCGGCACCAGATTCGCAAAGTAATATTCTCGGAATGTTACTTTTCATACCTATAATTTCAGTTCTTTATGCTGTTATTGTGACATTTGCGGGAATCAGGGGAATTTTACCTTCGATTTTGACAGCGATACAAGATTTTAT
Source organism: Sedimentisphaerales bacterium (assembly GCA_016936075.1). Taxonomy (GTDB): domain Bacteria; phylum Planctomycetota; class Phycisphaerae; order Sedimentisphaerales; family Anaerobacaceae; genus JAFGPS01. The sequence goes on from JAFGPS010000179.1 coordinate 177, forward strand.
CTGGTTTGCTATGGGTGGCCTTGGACTATTGGCAGCGGTTATAGCCGTAGCGGCTTTCATGCTTACCGGCGAGAGAAAATCACCTGTCGCCAAAGAGAAGAAGGTAAAAGTAAAGAAAGAGAAAGCACCGAAGGTTAAAAAAGAAAAGGTCAAAAAACCGAAAAAGGAAAAACCACCAAAAAAAGCAAAAAAGAAGTAAGTAGAACTTTTTAAAGTAAGATATAATAAATTACTAATAGGCTTATTTTCGTTCTGCAAAAATTAATTTGCGTGTTTTTTAAGAAATTTCTCTGCTTTTTTTACGACTTTCTGCCGTGTATTTTTAAGCTGTTTTTTTACAAACTTAATAATAGCCTCTTTATCTTCCAACTCATCGAATAATTGATCGAACGTATCTATTGCCTGCCCTATAGCAACATTGCGGCATTCGGATGACAATTCACCATGATATTCATACCTGGCTTTTTCGACCTTAAGAATTTCTTTTGTAATCTTTTGCGACAGGTATGGCTTTGCTTGTACTATTTTTACTGAACCGCCAATGATACTTGAGGCAGTGACCATAACGGGACCTTTTACGGGAGCGTAGTATTCATCGAACATTGCATCGAATTTTTCGTCAGTATCAGCAGCAGCAAGATTAGCAATAGTTAATATTGCACCCCATTTCAGGAAGCTGTTATCACATACACTTAACTTCTTAAAAACGTCAAAGTAAGGATAAATCAAATCGGGACGCTCTTCGCTGATAAAACGAAGCACTTTCTCATATGCAAACCTGGTACTGCCCTTCGGCGCAGTTACACCTTCAATTAGCTGCTCAATACTTTGCGGATTTTTTATTGCGTACGATACAACTTTTGCAATATCAAAACCCTTCCTTGCAATTTCTTTCTGAATATCCATTTTCAGTATATCCTCATTATTCAGACCAGACTGCTATATTAGAAACAGGGCTTATTTTATTGGAGTGAATCGAAAAATCTTCCAATTCTTGGCTGGTATTTATCTTTGATATTGAACGATGTAATAACACCTTTTGCCTGGCCGATAATATGTTTTCTATCAACAACTCCGAACATTCTCGAATCCTTACTGTTATCCCTGTTATCGCCCATAACAAAATAACTACCTTCAGGTATAGTAATTTCCGGGAAGGTTCGCATCGCGTTAAAAGCAGGAAAACTCATTACCGCATGATTATGTCCATCCAAATCTTCCATAGCCATCTTGCTGTTTTGCTTTATTTTGTCTGGGAGGTATTCCTGATATTTTTTATCAATATCAGTGTAGTCTAAAGACTCTCCATTAATGAAAAGCGTATTATTGACCATTGAAACAGTATCACCCGGCAAGGCAATAACTCTTTTAACTAATCTTACGCCGTCTTCGGGAGAAAAACATACTACAATATCTCCACGCTTCGGATCAGACCATTTGGCAATTCTATGCAAAGTCAAAGGTACTCTCAGGTCATAGGCAAGTTTGTTTACAAAAATCAAATCACCTTCGAGAATTGTAGGATTCATCGAGCCGGTCGGTACCCAGTTCCAGTCAGCCAAAGAAGATTTAAAAGGAATAACCACAAAAATAACGAGAAAAATAAAAAGCCGCCACTCTTTCCATTGCTTCTTTAGAAACTCTTTAATATTAAACTTCTTCATTTTTATTTCCGCTAAATTATACCAATATTAAACATAGTTGTTATACGCTATATACGTTTTTGAACTTATATTATATCAAAATTCCTCTGATTTTACAAAAGAATTTTTGCGATTTTGTTATAGGACGAAGGCGTTTTCGTAATGTCTTAACAGAGGTTTGCCTTTTTGACCGAGAACGATTGCGATAATATCAAAACGAAAAGAACGATTTTCTAAATTATTAGTGGAAATAAAGTAACGTACAGCTCTTTTTAATCTCTTTTTTTTTGCGGATGTGATTGAAGATTCAACACTGGAAAAGTCTTCATCTGTTTTCGTCCTGACTTCGACAAAAATAATACTGCCTTCAGAATCAACCATAACCAGGTCAATTTCGCCTGTCTTACAAGTGAAATTTCGGGTTAGAGTTTTCAAACCCTTCTTTTTGAGGAATTTTTCCGAATATTTCTCCCCCCAACTGCCAAGGAGTCTATGATCTGCTAAAAGTCTGCGCCTATTTATTAGAAAATCGAATTTCAAAATATCCGGTTAAAATAGTATTGCGGCTTACGTTGTGCGTATCGCGTGAATAGAATACACGCAATACACAATACGATATACCCAATACGAGTTATTTTGCTTGCGTATGACTACTATGACGTTGCGCAAGTTTTACGGCTTTACCGGTTCTCTGACGGAGATAATAAAGCTTTGCCCGTCTGGTTTTACCGCTTCGTATCGCCTTGATATCAATGACATTAGGAGAATTTAGCGGGAAAATACGTTCGATACCTTCGTTATTGACCATACGACGTACCGTGAAGTTCTCATTAATTCCCCTGCCTTTGCGGCTTATTACTGTTCCGGTAAATATCTGGATACGCTCTTTCTCGCCTTCTTTAATACGGCAATGAACGTCAACAATATCACCTATCTCAAAATGAGGTACATCTTTCTTCAGGCACTCTTTTTCAACGGCGTCTAATAATACAGTTTTCACTGTTTGTGCTCCTTTTTCCAATAACTAAAAGGTATTTATTACTATAGCGAATACCAAACGCTTAACATCGAGCTAAGTATGTTAACACCTTTTCGAGCTAAAAACAAGTATTTTTTTTATTATGTGTAAATTTATTCAAAAACAGGACTTATAGCCCATAAAAAGGCTTTAGCTGCTCTTCAGTAGGTAAAGTATCGTATTGTTCACCAGTAGGACCAATAAAACGATCACCATCTTTTATAATCTCTACGGGTGTAATTGAGCCGTTATCGTTGTGAATCTGGATAATATAAGTTTCCTTGATTTTTTCTCGTACAATTGTTTTCTTTGCTGTCGATTCATCTTTTTGCTTCTGAGGGCTCGGATTGTCGTCAATTTGACTGAGGATTTCACCTAAAGCAAAAACCGATGCACCGATAGCGACTCCCTCGCCCGTTTCATCCGATTGATACCCTACGATACCTCCAACAATAGCACCCAATATAGCACTGTTATAGATCGGCTTTAACTTCGCTCCCTCGCCGCAGCCCGTATTAAAAAGCAGGGATAAAGCGATTAATGCCAAAATAAATTGTGTTTTACCATTTATTGTTTTCATTTGTATCTCCCGAATAAGCTAACTCAAATTATCTGCACTAAATAGTTTTCATATTATATAAGGCAATATCTTATCATAAAAGCACATTTCTTTATATTTTTTTTAAGGATTTTTAACAGGCGGATCGTTCACAAGCATCGAATCTGTAGAACCTCCCGGCTGACTTCCAACTTTTGGCGGCGTACCCTTGCGAATATCACTTCCATTCCATGAAGTATAAATATTATCATCATTAACACCAAAAGATATGTTTTTAAAAGCTACATGGGCATCAAGATATAATACGTTTTGCCCTTCATTTGCATGAGTAGGAGCATTTCCTTTTTGTATCATTTCTTATGTCACCCGGATTTTCCTCGCCGCACTTGAGGCATTTCATTTGTTTCTTACATCCATTTATAATCTCTTTGTTTTTTAAAGCTAAACTACCCGCTGACAAAACTGAATTGATTATAAGCAATTTCGAGGTGTTATCAAGATATTTCAATGATAGAATTAGAAAGTTGGGTGGCAGCCTCAAGCGCAGCCTGGGGATGATTTACTATAGGTTGACTATCCCCATCCTGAAAAATATCAGGATGAGGCTGCTACCCGTTACTACCCATAACATTTTTTTGAAGTATGCTTATTGCTAACCATTGATTTGGAAATTAAAAATGTACTGCTGCAAAATGAGATGAAAAAAAATGGGGCTGACCATAGCCGCTGACCAGCCCCCCATTTAGAAGAAAGGAGTATTATGATGTTAGCAAAAAACTGAAAAATCAAATTGCAGGATTCAATGTACAGTCCGGCCGCGTTCGGCAGTTCTGTTTTTCAGCTTTTCACGTGTACTGCTTTCTCTAACTATAGTATAAGTGATATTTTGAACGATGCCAAATTAATACCATTTAACAATCACACAAATATTATCAATAGTCGTTTTCCGCAATGAAATGTTACTGATATTTTTGATTTGCAGCTCGAACGAATTAATTTTTTCTATAGTATCAACATTACCTTTGATTTCCCACGAATCAGCGGATTTGTTTGTTTGGCCTTCATGTACAGGAGCGCTAATAGAATTCCATGTATCAGGATTGTCCGGCCATCCTGTTCCGATATTCCATTGCAGGTCACCAACAGTAAATCCGTTATCTTCGAAATGCTCGATGCAAAGAATTACCGAAGAAAGTACCGCACCAGATGGTACAGAAAGGTCCGAAAATGCAAACGTTAAAAGTTCTCCGCCGCCAATTTCATAATATTTCTCATCACTGTCTTTAAGCAGCGTTGTTATATCCTCTGAAGACAACATTTTTTTACTCTTGATTTCCAAGCACGCTATGACAGGCAAAACCTGGGATATAGGTGAATTTTGTGAAGTCAAATTCAGAGTAAATTCCTGAGTATCAGAAGCTCGCTCATCGCTGCTATCTTCTACTTTAACTTCCACATCATAAGTTCCTACCTGCTCTTCCTTTGGTTCCCATTCTATTAATCCGGTAGATGAATTTATTGTCATACCTTCAGGTTTCGTAATTAAGCTGTAAGTCAGAGTTTGATCAGTATCGGCGTCTCTGGCATTGACATCGTATGAAAATTTACTACCAACTCTAATTAGCGAAACATCAGTTTTCGATCTTATATAAGGCGGATCATTAACACCAATAACTTGAATACGCACTGAGCCGGTATCAGTGCCTCCTTTACTATCGCTTACAGTATAAGTAAAATTATCCGAACCAGAGAAATTTTTCGTAGGTGTATAGATAATTGTCTTGTTGTCACTGCTAATAATAATCGAACCTGACCTTCCTTCGGCGGCACCTAACAAAGCCAATTGGTCGCCATCAATATCAGTATCATTTTCCAGCACATTAATAGAAATCATCTCTGTATCTTCTTTTATTTCAATAAAATCATCTTGCGCTACAGGCGGATCATTTTCAGGTGTAATTGTTATCGAAATAAACGCGGAATTACTATCGAATACACCATCATTGACCTTGAAACTGAAACTATCTACGCCGCTGAAGTTCTCATTGGGAGTATATACAAGATTCGGCTCTGTGCCGCTAAGTTTTCCATGAGCGGGATCGGCCAATTTTGTAAAAGTAAGTACATTGCCTTCCGGGTCGCTTCCCTTGAGCGTAATTGAAACCGGTGTATCTTCCTTAGTACTAATATTTTCATCCGTAGCTACAGGCGGATTATCTTTTTTACCTTCGCATGATGTGAGAAACCCTACTACGAGGATTACCAGCAATGCACCAATAATTCGTGCCCTTTTCATATATACCTCCAATCCATTGAAAAAAAACATTACTATATTACCTATCTTATACTTCAGGCATATTTTGTCAAGTTTCCTCTGAAAAAAGCCCAATATGATTGTGTTTTTAATTAGAAGATAATTCAAACTATAGGGTATGGATTTTAATCTTGCAAAAATGGGCATTTCGATTTAGAATTCTGTGTTGTAATTAGTATTTGTATTGCAATTTGTCATCCTGAGTGTAACGAAGGATCTGGCTTGGGAATGTTAGTTATATTGCGATTGTTATTACTTATTCGATAACCAGATGCTTCGCTTTCGCTCAGCATGACAAAAGAGAGGCCCGTCAGTTTGATTTAGAATCACTAATTTGAAGATTGAAATATGTTTGAATCATTAACAGATAAATTTAATTCCGTATTCCGCAACCTGTCTGGTCGCGGCCGAATCACTGAAGCTAACATTTCTGACGCAATGGGTGAGGTTCGCAAGGCCCTTCTTGAAGCGGATGTGAATTACCATGTAGTCAAGCAGTTCTGCAAAGATGTATCGAAAGCCGCTCTCGGTGCTGAGGTTATAAAAAGCCTTCATCCCGGCCAGGTCATGATAAAAATCGTCAATGACGAGTTGACCAAGCTCATGGGGCCTGTAGATTCGCGAATATATTATGTATCGCCCGGTCCAACTATTATTATGCTTGCCGGTCTTCAGGGTTGCGGTAAAACAACAACCGCCGCAAAACTCGCGAAATACCTCATTGCGAAGGGCAAAAAGCCGCTCCTCGTCGCCGACGACCTCCAAAGACCTGCTGCTATCGACCAGTTAAAGGTTCTCGGAGAGCAACTTGGAATTGAAGTCTATAGCGAAGAAACTAAAGACGCGGTCAAAGTAGCGAAAAACTCTGTAAAACATGCTAAAAACAATGGTTTCGATGTAATCGTACTCGATACCGCCGGCCGTTTGCATATCGACAAAGATATGATGGACGAGATTTCCAATGTTGCGAAAACAGTAAATCCACAACAGATTTACCTTGTTTGCGATTCGATGACCGGTCAGGATGCGGTCAATTCCGCCAAAGAATTCAATGAAATACTTGAGCTTGACGGCGTTATTCTCACAAAACTCGACGGCGACGCACGTGGCGGTGCCGCTCTTAGTGTAAAAGCCGTTACCGGAAAGCCTATTAAGTTCATCGGTGTCGGCGAAAAGTTAGACAAGCTCGAAGAATTCCATCCCGACCGTATGGCAAGCAGAATTCTTGGTATGGGCGATGTCGTATCATTAGTCGAAAAAGCTCAGGAGCATTTTGACGCCGAGGAAGCCGAAAAAATACAGCATAAAATGGCCAAAGGCAAATTCGGCTTCGATGATTTTCTCAAGCAGATGCAGACTATCAAAAAGATGGGCGGCATGGCAAGCCTGCTTAAAATGATGCCCGGAATGGGATCACTCAAAGACATGGATTTCGATTCCGCCGAGATGAAAAGAATGGAAGCTATGGTCTATTCCATGACGCTTCCCGAGAGGAAAAACCCGGATTTAATAGATTTAGCCAGAAGACGAAGAATCGCTACAGGTTCGGGAGTACAAGTTCAGCAGGTAGCAGGACTTGTGAAAACCTTCAAACGAAGCAGGGATATGATGAAAGCCGTCAGCGGCGGAGGATTCGGAGGACTCAAAAATCTATTCTCAGGTGGAATGGGCCAAATCGGCCAGATGATGAACAGCGGCAGAAAAATCAAGCAGAGATCTAAAAGAAAGAAAATAATCAAAAGAAAAGGAAAAATCAAACGACGATAAATCAAAAAATCACGATAGAACAATATCTCGAAAGAGTTGCCACCTTCACAGATAACCAATACGGCGAAATGGTCAGAGAACAGTTTCAGGACTTCGAAGGCACAAGCGAACTTGGAATGCTTGCTTGCCCAAGCTCAGAGGAACTGGAAGAACTGAAAAAAGCGGTCGCAATCATGACGAAATCGGAAAAACTCAACGCCTCGAACCTTTCAGACGACCAGATTCAGAAAATCGCAGAAGATGCACATATCGATCCGGCGAATTTCGCAATTTTCATAAATGGCTACATTTTACACTGCAAAAGAACCTGAGAAAATCACTACAAAATAATAGATAAGTCATTTTCCAAAAAGATTTTAACAAAAATTCCTTGCAAATATAGCAAAAAAACTGTAACTTATTTGGTTTGGTTATCAGGAACGACTATCCAGTACATCCTGTAATCCAGTCTAACAAGTAAACTTGTTTCGTGACGCTAAGTGTTAAAGTCACGGAAATTAATTATATATTGTAGAAAGGTAAAACCATGGCAGTTAAAATCAGAATGACAAGAATAGGTAGGCGTCACAGGCCGTTTTTCAGAATCAATGCAATAGAATCACGCTCACCTCGTGACGGCAGAGTAATTGAAAAACTCGGTCAATATGACCCGATTGAAAAAGATGTCGAAAAACAGATTATCCTGAATAAAGAACGCATCGAGTACTGGCTTAGCAAAGGAGCTATTCCAAGTGATACAGTTTCTCAGATTTTACTGCGTAATGGTATTAAAACTAAACATGCCGAACAAAAAGCAGCACGTTTGAAAAAGGCAAGAGAAATAGCCCGTGCAAAAGGTAAGCCTTTTAACAAGGCACAAAGAATAGCAGTACAAAAAGCAGCCGAAGCCGCTGCTGCTGAAGCTGAAGCAAAGAAGAAAGCCGAAGAAGAAAAGGCAAAGGCTGAAGCTGAAGCGAAGAAAAAAGCTGAGGAAGAAAAAGCCAAAGCTGAAGCTGAAGCAAAACAAAAAGCCGAAGAAGCAAAAGCTAAAGCCGAAGCTGAAGCAGAAAATACTACGACAGAATCTGAATGAGAATAGATATTCTTACACTTTTTCCTGAAGTGTTCGCTTCGCACCTGAATTGCTCGATAATCAAACGAGCGCAGGACGAAGGATTTGTTCAAGTCGTTATCACTGATATCAGGGAATTCTCAACAGACAACTATCGCAAAGTCGATGATAAACCATATGGCGGCGGGCCGGGCATGGTAATAATGCCTGGCCCCGTCTTTACCTGCTTCGAGCATGTTGAAAAATTATCCCCTGAAAAACCAAAAACAATACTTCTCACTCCACAGGGCAGCAAATTTAACCAGGCCAAAGCCCATGAACTCAGTTCCGAAAAAAGACTTATTCTTATAGCCGGAAAATACGAAGGCTTCGACGAGCGAATAAGAACCGGCCTTGACGCAGAGCAAATCTCCATAGGTGATTTTGTACTCAACGGCGGCGAATTAGCGGCTATGGTAATTATAGACGCAACTATAAGACTTATCCCCGGCGTACTCGGTGACGATGATTCAGCCAAAAACGATTCTTTCAGCGATGGACTTTTAGAGTATCCACAATATACAAGACCGGAAGTCTTTCGCGATATGAAAGTACCCGATATTCTTTTAAGCGGTAATCACCAAAAAATCGCCGAATGGCGAAAACAACAATCCCTCGAAAGAACAAAAAAGAACCGCCCAGACCTGTTGGGAGAACATTAAACTACAAATAACAAAACATTCGTAGTGAAAAAATTCAACCGAGGGCGAATTTTTCACTGGTCAAACGCCCTCGGTCGTAGTGAAGATAAAAAACTAAATCTATATATATAAGGCCAATCTCGAGCTGTTTTTGTTGACTCCTTTTTTAAATATTTTTAAAAAAATCTTAAAATTTCTTCTAAAAGTCCTAAAATATACTTATTACTAAAGAATAGCTCATCAATTCCAAAAAGTTCCCTATTCTCACATTATAAGTGCAAATAAATCTTGACTTTTTTACCATAATGAGATAAACTAAACACATAATAAGTATTTGGGGCGAATAATTAGTAATGGGGGGTTCTCAAAATCATATCTTTGGGCACCCGGTTTTAATAGTGAATAGTAATTAGTGAATTGTGAATAGTGTTTTAAATTAATCACGAATCACAAACCACAAAATCGGCTTGGGGGAGAAGAAGATGAAATTTACATCACATAGAAAATCAGGATTATTATTTTTATCTGTTATCCTGTTTCTTCCGTGTTTGGCGAATGCGACAGTGCTTGGTACTGTAGATGTGCTATATTCAGGTATTGGTGCAAGAGATGTAATGACCATTTGGGGAGGTACCGCCCAAGGAACAAGTGTGTACGCAGGTACTTATATGTTCCAAAAAATCAATGGTACCGGCCAAGGAAATCTCTGGAATAATTTTGAAGTACTTGGTACGTTCTGTATAGATTTAGCTGAGCCATTAGCCGGTAATCCAATAAGAACTTATGATGTTATTATGCCCGCTGACGGACCAAAGTATTCTTCATATCTCGGAAGTTCAATGGGTACAAAAAAAGCAAAATATTTACAGGAACTCTGGGGCCGATATTACGATCCAAGCTGGACAACAGTTTATTCAACGAGTCAGCAAAATGCTATGTCCGCTGCATTTTCAATGGCAATATGGGAAATCGTGTACGAAGATTTTACCGGTACTATGAACTGGGACGTTACAGTTGATGGAACTCCCGGAGACGGCGGATTCGCTGCTGATTACGCATACTCTTCGATTGCAAACGATTGGCTGCATTCTCTCGATGGAACTGGGCCAAGAGCAGATTTAAGGGTGTTCAGTCTTGAGGGAGGACAGGATTTTCTGGTAGCCGTACCTGAACCAATGACAATAATCCTGCTTAGCGCAGGTTCATTAGTAATGTTGAAAAGGAAACGAGGGGCATAAAAAATTTCTTCTTAACTATCTACGAACGCCAGGGCTGCAGAACTATCTGCAGCCCTTTAGGTTTATAGACAATCCAAAAATATTCTAAATTTCCACTTCACTCATTTCCAATAAGCTTCCTGATCAAAAATAAAACATGGAGTATTGGTGTATCCTTTTTAAAATTCCTGTACATAAATACATAGAAGGATTGCATAAAAGTATTGATAAGCAGGCAATATCATAATATGCTATACGTCGTAATTGGAAGTTAATATAGGATTAATAAACTATGCAAAAAAGAAGATTAGGAACAACCGATTTGGAATTAACGACAGTCGGGCTTGGTACATGGGCGATGGGCGGCCCATGGGAGTTCGGTTGGGGGCCACAGGACGACGGCGAAGCTATAGGAGCAATATTAGCCGCCTTGGAAGCTGGTATAAACTGGATTGATACCGCCCCTGCTTACGGCCTTGGTCATTCCGAAGAACTTATCGCTCAGGCGTTGAAGCAAAGCAGTTACAAGCCGATAATCGCAACAAAATGCGGGATTCTATGGAACGAAAAAAGGCAAAAAATAACCTGCCTGAAAAAAGAAAGCGTTCGGCAGGAATGTATCAACAGCTTGAAAAGACTCAACGTTGAAGTTATCGACCTGTACCAGATGCACTGGCCCGATCCTGATGAGGATGTCGAGGAAGCCTGGGAAGAAATGTTAAAACTTCTCGATGAAGGTAAAGTGCGTTATTTAGGTGTATCGAATTTCAACGTAGAACAACTTGAACGAGCTCGCAAAATGGGAACAGTATCTTCTTTGCAGCCGCCCTACAGTATGCTCAATCGCAAAGTTGAAGATGAGCTGCTTGATTATTGTGCAAAAAATAATATTGGCGTTGTCGCATACAGCCCGATGCATAGAGGATTGCTCACGGGTAAATTCAGTACAGATTATCTCAAGACTCTCGCTCCGGACGACCACAGATTACGCAGCCCCGATTTCCAGGAGCCGCGATTCAGCGCATCAGTTGAGCTTGTCAAACAACTTAAAAAAATCGCCGAGCGCAATAATAAAACATGTGCCCAGTTGGCAGTAAGCTGGGTTCTTCGCAGGCAGGAAGTTACCGCCGCTATCGTAGGTGCAAGAAGACCGAAACAGATTATAGAAACCGCTCCTGCTTCTGACTGGAATTTAAGTAAAGATGATATCAAAGAAATCGAAATACTTCTTGAAACGTTTCAAAATAAAGTATCTTAACTTCAAAATATTGGTGAATGATGACAAATAATTATGATGTTTATGTTAGTCCGTTAGTGGAAAGAAATGCTTCGGCAGAAATGTCGGCGCTTTTCGGCGCACAGAAAAAGTTCAGCACATGGCGAAAACTCTGGCTCGAACTCGCAAAAGCAGAAAAGAAAATGGGTCTCAAGATTAGTGACAGCCAGATAAAACAAATGGCCAAACATCTCGATGATATCGATTTCAATAAGGCGGCAAAGTATGAGAAGAAATTCCGTCACGATGTAATGGCTCATGTATATACTTTTGGTGATGTCGCTCCGAAAGCCGCTCCCATCATGCACCTCGGTGCAACAAGCTGTTATATCGGTGACAATGCCGATTTGTTAATCATGCGAGAAGCTATGCAGTTAATCGCGGCGAAACTCGCGGCGGTTATTAATCTGCTTGGTAAATTCGCGACAAAATATAGTGACCTGCCGACACTTGGTTTCACTCACTATCAACCCGCACAATTGACAACCGTAGGAAAAAGAGCCGCGTTATGGTGTTATGAATTCGTTCTTGATTTGCAGGAAATCGAATACCGAATAAAAGAGCTTCATTTCCGCGGCGTAAAAGGAACTACAGGGACACAAGCATCTTTTCTCGAATTGTTCGAAGGTAATCATACTAAAGTAAAGCAGCTTGATAAAGCCGTTGCAGCGGCGTTCGACTTCAAAAAAATATGTGCCGTAACAGGACAAACATATCAACGTAAAACAGATACGCAAATTGTAAACACCCTCGCACTTATAGCACAATCGGCTCACAAAATGTGCAACGATATAAGACTACTGGCGAACCTGAAGGAACTTGAAGAACCGTTCGAGAAAAGCCAGATAGGTTCTTCTGCGATGGCTTACAAAAGAAATCCGATGCGATGCGAACGAACAACCGCATTGAGCAGATTCGTATTAAGCCTCGCTACAAGCCCGGCTATGACAGCCAGTGAGCAATGGCTCGAAAGAACGCTCGACGACTCTGCAAATAAACGTATAGTAATTCCCGAAGCGTTTTTGGCCGTCGATGGAATTTTGCAAATCCTTATCAATGTCGCCGATGGTCTCGTAGTCTATCCGAAAGTAATTGCTTCTCGTGTTGATTCTGAGTTACCTTTCATGGCTACGGAAAATATTTTAATGGCGGCTGTCAAAGCCGGCGGCAACAGGCAGCAATTACACGAAAAAATAAGACTGCATTCACATGCAGCCGCGGCCCAGGTCAAACAGTTTGGCAAACCAAACGATTTAATCGATAGACTCAAAGCCGATATGGATTTCGCGAAGATTGATTTCACTAAAGTGCTAAATCCACAAAAATACATTGGCCGAGCCAAACAACAGGTTGATGAATTCGTAAAAGGTGTAGTAAATCCAGTTTGCAGAAAATACCAAAAAGAACTTAACAGAAAATCAGAACTAAACGTATAAAATAAGGCAGAAATTATGACTAAAGAAGAATTAATAAAACGTATTAAAGAAACAGCATACCTTGAAGGTGATTTTGTATTACGAAGCGGAAAGAAAAGTAAATATTATCTTGATAAATACCTTTTCGAAACCTGCCCTGATATACTCAAGGCACTCGGTCAGGAGTTTGCGAAACATGCTGGCGATAATGTCACTTTGATTGCCGGTGCAGAACTTGGCGGCGTTGCATTGGCAGCGGCTACTGCGATGGAAACAGGGAAAAACTGGATAATTGTTCGCAATAGCAAAAAAGGTTACGGCACAAGTAAAATGGTCGAAGGAGTTCTGAAAGCGGGTGACGTAGTTTTGCTTGTCGAAGATATCGCAACTACCGGCGGCCAGGTTCTTGAAGCGGCGAAAATAATCACTGAAGCCGGAGCAACAGTAAAAAAAATTGTTTGTGTGATTGACCGTAAACAAGGTGCAAAAGAAAATATCACTGGAGCAGGTTATGTTTTCGATAGTATCATCACAAAAGAAGACCTTGGAATAGTTGATAAATAAAAATAAATTTTACACCCTACCATTACATGAAAGAATCAGACGGTAACCGGAATTTATCTATCAGTTACCGTCTGTTATTATTTTTACTGACCAGATACATGCGGTTCAACTACTGGATGTTCTGAGGGCTTTTCTCTTAGTCCCAAAAAGTGTACAAAGCGAGTAAGCATAACATACAACGAAGGAACAATAACTAATGTAAGTACTGTCGCAAAACCCAGACCAAATATTACGACAACCGACATATTACGCCACATCTGAGTTGATTCGCTCTTTGTTGCCCATTCAAAAGTATGAAAATCGTATGACATACCAATTGCCATAGGTAATAATCCGATGATTGTTGTAGTAGCAGTCAACAGAACAGGACGCAAACGTGTTACACCGGCTTCTGCGGCGGCGCTAATTAAATCCATGCCGCGATGCTCCAACTGCTGTGTATAGGCTAATAAAACAATTGCATTATTAACTACTACACCAGCAAGACTTATTACACCAATTCCCGTCATAATGATACCGAAAGGCAAATCGCAGATAAGTAATCCCATGAGTGCTCCTATTAGCGATAGAATTACCGTCGTAATAATAATCAAAGGAACTCGTATAGAATTAAACTGGACTACAAGGACAAGCGTAACCAGGAACAATGCTATACCGAAGGCTTTTGAAAGAAAAGCCTCTGATTCTTCCTGTGTTTCCTGTTCACCAGCATAGTCAATATTATAACCTTCCGGCATCTCAAAGAATGCAATTGGCGCAAAAATATTTGGCATTGCAGATACAAGTGACTGCCTGTTCAGAAATTGTATTTCATCTTTACTAAGTTCTTTTCGGTCTCGTTCGAGTAAAACTGCGACAATACGAGGTTGATTGTCACCCTGTAAATTGTCAACGGTATATAAGTCAGGATTTGAAACAGCTTTATTTAGCAATTCAAGAATTTGCTTTCTTTCGTCTTCTCCAAACGCCTTAGATTCGAGAACTTCAATAAGTTTTATTGAATCCTTTTTCCTTAGAAACTGTCGTTTTGAGAGAATTTTCCATATATTTCCGAATATACCTGACTCGTCAGGATTGTTTTGTGCATTCAGAAGTTCCTGACGCAAAGCCTGCCAATTTAGAATATCCTTTTCAAAAAGCCTCGGCTCGCCTAATGGGCTAAGTCTTTTCTGGACATCAACAAGCACCTCCGAACTCAGGCGGCCTTCTGTATCGCCAGTCAAAGTCACGGTACGTTTCTGGTCAACTCTGTTAATTGTTCCGAATCCGCCCTTATAAGTAAATTCACCAAGAGTGCTTAAAGGCACCGCTCGCCCTGCCGCGTTTGGAACCTGCAACAAACTCATCTCGTCAATATTCGTCCTTCGTTCAAATGGAAGCCTGACAGTTATATCATACTCATCATTATATTCACGATAGCTTCCGACTCGAGAACCGAAAACTGCCATTTTCAGGAAGTTTCCAACTACCGCGGTATTAACACCAAGCAGCATCGCGGTTCGCCTGTCAACGGTAAAATTCAACTCCGGACGCGTAGCTTCAAGATCACTCCTGAGATTAATGACATTCGGAACTTCAGCAATTATTCGCTGAGCCTTACCGCTAAGCTCCTCAAGCATTTTAAAATCTTCACCCATAATGCGCACAGATATAGGCTCACCTGCTGGAGGACCATCTTCCTCTTGCTCAATTTTTATTTCCGCTCCCGCAATATCCGCAATATCCCGCCTGATATCAGCAATAACATCCACAGAAGGACGTTCCCGTTTTACATAATCGTAAAACGTCAATGTAATACCAGCCAAATGTGAACCACCTGCGCTGGCAACAAGATTCATTTCACCACCGGCTGAACCAACATTTGTCACTATATGTTTTATTTCACCCTGTTCCTGATATGGTTGAATACGTTCTTCAATCAAACTAACAATGCGGTCTGTCTCTTTTATATTCGTACCCTGAGACGCACGCACACTAATAACCGCCCTTTCAGGGTCACTACTTGGAAAGAATTCTGTACCTTTACCGATTTTCCCGTAAAGAGTAGCCATTGAAATCAGAAGGCAAAAAGCAAGGAAAAGAGTTATACCCGGATTCTTGAGAGCTAACATTTGAAATCTGCGGTACATCCTGAAAAACATACCTTCTGCAGTTTGCTCATGATGCACTTTGCTGATAAATACTGAACATATTACAGGGCTGAAAATCAAAGCAACAAATAGTGAAGATATAAGTCCGAGTGACAAAGTAATAGGCAAATACTTCATAAACTCACCCATCATTCCCGGCCAGAAAATCAGTGGTAAAAAAGCACATACAGTCGTAAGTGTTGAAGTAACAACAGGCCAGGCAACTTCTCTTGCGCCAAGAATAGCGGCGTCGATACGGCCATAACCGAGATGTATATGCCTGTATATATTTTCTGTTATAACGATTGCATTATCAACAAGCATACCAAGAACCAGCACGAGGGAAAACAATACAATCATATTCAATGTATATCCCAAAGCCTGAATCAGGATGAACGTAATAAGCATACTCAAAGGTATGATCATAGCAACAA
>JAFGPS010000180.1 GCA_016936075.1 Sedimentisphaerales bacterium
ATAAATATGGTAAGAAATATTTGATTTATGGCGTAACCGCTGGAGGAATTTGTCAGTTAATGGGCTTAAGTAGGATATGTCCTTACGGTCGAAACCAATAACTATAAAAATCATTATCGCTATTTCATCATGCAATAAAATTTTAAGGTTTAATTCTTGCTGCTGCTATAATGTTATTGAAACAATAAGCATTGGGCGGAAAAATAATAAGTCTTAGATTTGTAATATTATTTTCCCGTTTATACCTCGAGTAGATGTAATACATCTCATTTGTTTAGCAGCAGAGTAACGGATAATTGCATTTGTATATATTCCCGGAACCTTATGATTGACATTAAAACTGGCCAACATATAATCCAGAGTATGACAGTTTGATAATTTAGAGTTTAAATAACCCATTTTGCATTTAGAAAATTTAGTGAGGTAATCAATGAGAGCGATCCAAATAATCGAACCGAGAAAAATTGCTATGCTGGACAATGGAGCAAGTCACCCTTTAAGGATAGGTAGAAGAAGCTTGACGATAAGTCATTTACGAATAGAATGTCCCTTAAAGCATTCAATATAATGAAAGAAATAACAGTTACTTCAAGTTTAGTACAATTGTCCTCCGCAGTTAAAGAATTTGGCGTTTTCAATACTAAAAACGCCAAATTAAGAGGCTTTGGAATATTTATTCTTGACCTGCTTAAAAAATTGCTCTATTTATCTGTTATATTATTTATTTTGAGACTATAGCAAAGTTACAGAGTTTGTGGTTTAGCCAAGCAATTGCTGACTCTCAGCAAATTATGTGGAAATCAAGAGCTGAGGCCGAAATCCGCTGTTTCCAAATGCTTTGGGTAGTGAGTAGGCATCCTGTTTTGTGCATAACTCGTTAAAAGAATCTTAAGCACAACAAATTCTGCAATGCTAAAATAGTCTCTTTATCTTTGATTGTTATCAATAGAAGAGTTAAACAAATGGCAAAAAATCCTTATGAACGATTCAATCAGTCCGAATTAATATTGAGGGATGAACTGGCGATTGATCGTACCTTGTTATCAAACGAGCGTACTTTATTGGCATATTTGCGATCTGCGGTAGCCTTAATGATCACAGGTGCATCAATTATTCATTTTGCAAACCAGGGATGGTTTCTCGCTGTCGGTTTTACATGCATCCCCGGATCTCTTATGATTTCATTGATAGGCTTATTACGATTTAGAAAAATGAACAAATCAATTTCTGTTGTTCGTTATCGACTTAAAGAAATAAAAAATGAATGTAGAAATTAAGATAGTGTCATTTGAGAAGATTTATTCTTAGGTATACTTGAAAAGTTGAAAAATAAGGTTTGTAAATGACGGGTTTGACATTTCTGGTTATATTTTTGTTGCTGATGACTCTCATGGCAGTCATTCCGCAGATATTAAAACGCTTTCATATCCCTTCCGTTGTAGCCATGATGCTGATTGGTATAGTAATAGGACCAAACGCCCTTGACCTTATCCGATCTCTAAATTATCTTTTAGGACGCGGTTATCCCACAGAACAGATATACGTGGTTCTTGATGCAATGGGGCTGTTGGGATTGCTTTTTCTGATGGCATTAGCGGGCATGGAAGTTAATTTACGAATTCTTATGGCCGAGAAGCGTGCCGTCGCTTGGCTGAGTGTTTTGACATTCGCTATTCCGGCGGCTGCCGGCTATGCAGTTTATATGCTCTTTGAACCTGGAGACACCATTGGCAAATGGGTATATGCGTCATTATTTGCATCGCATTCGGTGGGTATCGTCTTTCCGGTCATGCGGGAATTAAACGCCGTTCGTACCCGCTTCGGCGTGGCGGTCCTGGCATCAACGGTTATTACCGATATTGCCAGTTTAATTTTGCTGGCAATTTGCATACAGTTCAAGAGACATGAAATCACAGGTCAGGTGGCTGGCAGCATTTCTATATTTGACCGAATAGACCCTAACCTGCTTGGCGCATGGTTCCCAATCCTTTTTGTCACTGTAATTGTAATCTATATTATCCTATCCATGTGGTTTATACCTGCCGTTGCAGGTCGGATACTTAAACGTTTCCATCCGAATGACGATGCCAGAGTTACTTTTTTTCTCGCAGGAGTGCTGGTAGTCGTTTTTATTGGTGAACTTATCGGGGTAAGTCTGATTGTTGGCGCGTTTATCGCTGGTATGGCTCTTGTCAATGTTAAAACTTTTCACGAGAATGGACGTATTCTGCACAAGAAGATTGAGGGTATTGGCTATGGTTTCATCATTCCATTTCTGTTTTTGACGATTGGAATGAAGACCGATCTTCAGGTTGTATTTGCTGCGTGGGAAAATACTCTTATTGTAAGCGTTACATTTTTGGGTTTGATTTTAAGCAAAGTCACCTCTGGGTGGCTGGCAATGCGTTTGTCCGGTTTCAGTAATAAAAAGGGGCTTTGTGCCGGTTTAATGACCGTTCCGCAATTAACAGCCACTTTAGCCGCCGCCGCTGTTGCTTTACAATTAAAAATGATTGGACCGGAATTTTTCAATGCGATTGTATTTCTTTCTATAGGTACAACAATACCAGTACCATCCCTCATGAAGCTATTGATTATTAAGGGAAAGATTAGTTTTGACACAATCGAGGATCAGACTGCAAATTTCTATGATATTCCAGAAGAAGACTTGGTTTAACGTGTACAATTATAAATTTAAGAAAAGTCAAGTTCAGGATGGGAATCAAAGAAATAAAAGGAATTTAATATGCATTATCTAAGCGAAGAACATATATTTCTGTTTCTTGTGCAGGTGTTTTTACTTTTGGGTCTTGCACGAGGATTGGGGCATATATTTTCACGATATAAACAGCCGGCGCTGACTGCGGAGATACTTGTGGGAGTGATTCTGGGTCCAACAATTCTGGGACGAATTGCGCCTGATTTGTATATGGCGATTTTCCCCATCGAAGTTATACAGCAGAATATGCTCGAAACGGTTGCCTGGCTTGGTGTATTGTTTCTGCTGCTGGAAATGGGTCTGGAAATGGATTTTATGTCAGCGTGGCGGCAACGCGGCGATGCGGTAAAAATCGCCGTCTCCGATATTGTCATACCGATGGTTGTGGCATTTATTCCCGCAATGCTGATACCTGACAGATTTCTTGTCGATCCTAATCAGCGGCTTGTCTTTGCGTTGTTTATGGCCGCGGCTATGACCATCAGTGCCATGCCGGTTGCTGCCAGGGCGCTTCATGATTTACGGCTGTCAAAAACGGATATGGGCTTTTTAATTATGTCAGCTCTTTCCGTCAACGATATTATTGGCTGGCTGATATTTACTCTTGTGCTGGCACTATCCATCCAACCGGAAATGGGTTTAATGAGCAATCTGCTTATAATGGGATACACAATAGCATTTACCGCAATTTGTTTGACGATTGGCCGTGTTGGGGCATCAGCGGTAATAGAACGAATAAAGAAACACAACATGCCGGAACCGTCCTCGTCACTTACTTTTATCTGTTTGGCAGGACTCGCCTGCGGAGCAATAACCTCAAAGATTGGAATACACGCTTTATTCGGCTTCTTCATTGCCGGTATCATGGCAGGTCAAAGCACCGCGCTTTCCCAGCGTACACGCCAAATTATTTCTCAAATGGTCTATGCGATATTTATACCATTATTCTTCGCTAATATTGGTCTTAAGATAGATTTTCTTGCCAACTTTAACTGGTTTCTTGTCATATTAGTAACAGTAGTAGGTATCGGCGGAAGATTCCTTGGTGCTCGGCTTGGCGTAATGCTCACAAAGACGGGAAAAGCAGACAGGCTTTCTATTGCTATTGCTCATACACCCGGCGGAGCTATGGAAATTGTAGTTGGAATTATCGCATTGGAAAACGGTGTGATTTCAGAACCAATTTTCGTAGCGATAATATTCGGAGCGGTCGCTTCGTCGGTAATACTTGGACCATGGCTCGCGTATTCAATTAAACGAAGGCCGCAGATAAGTGTGCTTGAATTCTTTTCACGTACAGCGATTATTCCATCGCTGAAAGCCCACACCCCAGAACATGCTATTGAGGAGCTTGCTGATGCGGCCGCCGAACATGAAAGCATTTCTGCTGTACAGCGGCTAAAGCAGGCTATATTGGACCGTGAACATGCGACGGGAACGGCGATGGAGGAAGGAATAGCCGTGCCGCATGCTCGGACAGATTTGATTGAGAAACCTTTGGTAGTAATTGGGCGGTCGGTTTCAGGTATTGAGTGGGATTCACCAGATGGCAAACCATCTAAATTTATTTTTTTGATATTGACACCTCAAAGTGATAATGATGCGCAGGTACAAATACTGGGACATATCGCGAAAATAATGAGTGAGAAGAAAATGCAAAACAAGCTTTATGATGCTTCGGATGCAGCGTCAATATGGAACATTATACATCAGTCCTTTATTAATCAGGTAGTAAAAAAAAGAAAACGCAAAATCTGAAGCAATTAATTGCATTCTGGAATATACTGACCAAGGATGCGCTTACATACTATCTAAAACCACCAAACATAAGTTGGGGGCTTTTTTCCAGACGGCGATGGATATGGTTCTCGACGATAGAAGCTCGGTTTTGACTGAAATGGTTACTCCAATAATGCCATGGGATAAAGATCCTGAAGCTTTTGAAATGTATGCCGAGTGCGCAGAGGGTTCCCTTAAGCTTACGCTTGAACTGTAACCTGCTTGTAATTCGGTTGCAGTTGTAAAGATAGTCATGTATATTGTAAAACGTAATCTGAAACGAGTCTAATAACCAGTCTGATGAAGATATAGTGGAGTAGTCGCAGATTAGCATAAATACTATCATGATATTTAATAACAAACTCAAGCTCTGTAACGCTTAATATAATAATGTTGTCATGTTGCCAAAAATAATATAAAAAAAATTATAAAGTAAGAAGGAGAATATTATGGAACAGAATATTTGCGAAAAAGTACATATGCCGGTAATCGGAGATAATGCCCCTTCATTCGAGGCAGATACAACGCAGGGCCATATAAAGTTTCCTGAAGATTACAAAGGTAAATGGGTAATATTATTCAGCCATCCAGCTGATTTTACACCGGTTTGTACAACTGAGTTTATGACTTTTGCTTCAATGGAAAAGGAATTTGAGGCATTAAACTGTAAATTAATTGGGCTTTCGATAGATAGCCATTATAGCCATATTGCCTGGCTTAGAACAATAAAGGAAAAAATTGAATATAAGGGAATGAAAAATGTTGAGGTTAATTTTCCTGTTATCGCTGATCTCACAATGGATGTAGCTAAGAAATTTGGGATGATTCAGCCCGGTGAAAGTAATGTTAGTGCCGTGAGAGCTGTATTTTTTATCGATCCTGAAACTAAGGTAAGAGCGCTTATGTATTACCCGCTGTCAACCGGACGGAATTTTCAGGAAATCAAGCGTATTCTGATTTCTATGCAGACAGTAGACAAACATAATGTGGCTACTCCTGCGGATTGGCAACCTGGTGAAGATGTTATTGTTCCTCCACCTGGAAGCTGTGGTACCGCAAAAGAGAGAGTCGAAGGCGCCAATAAAGAAGGCATTAAGTGTCTTGATTGGTTTATATGTTTTAAGCCACTAAAATTAAAGTAG
>JAFGPS010000181.1 GCA_016936075.1 Sedimentisphaerales bacterium
CCTTCTATTCCATTAATACTCGAATATGCGCTTCAACAGAGTTGGCAAGTGCCTGTAAATTGTAACCGCCTTCAAGAATAGAAACAAGTCTTGATTTGCAGCACTTTTGGGCAATCTCCATAACAATTTGTGTCATCTGTGCAAAACCCTGTTCTGTTACTTTCATTCCTCCGAGCAGGTCGTTTTTATGCGAATCAAAACCCGCTGAAATAAGTACAAAGTCTGGTTTAAAAGAAAGGGCGGCTGGTTTGAGTTTATTTTCAAAAATATCGATATAATCATTATCAGTCGAACCTACTGGCAATGGAAAATTCATAGTGAAATTCAAGCCATTGCCTTCGCCTTTTTCGGATTCACTTCCTGTGCCGGGATAAAAAGGTGATTGATGAACACTGAAATATAAAATATCAGGATCATCATAGAAGCAGTGTTGTGTTCCGTTGCCGTGATGAACGTCCCAGTCAACTATAAGTATTTTTCTAAGGTCATATTTATCCTGAATATACTTTGCACCAATAGCGATATTATTAAAAATGCAAAATCCCATCGCCCTGTCTTTTTCAGCGTGATGGCCCGGCGGGCGTACCGCACAAAACGCGTTTTTTATTTTACCTTCCATGACCGCATCGATAGCTGATGTCACGGCACCGGCAGCCATAAGAGCCGCTTCGTATGATTTTTCCGATACTGGAGTGTCTGAATCAAGGTAACCGAAACCTGTTTGGCAGACTTGCTTTACATGCTCGATATATTCTTTTGTATGAACTTTTAGCAAATAATTCATATCAACAGGAAGACAGGGGATTTGTACGAGTTGTGAAAATAGATTCTTTTCTTTCAGATTGTCATTTATCGCATTGAGTCTTTGAGGTTTTTCCGGGTGGTCGGAAGTTGTTTTGTGTTCGAGGAAAATGTCATCAAAAAGAAATCCTGTTTTGGCTTGTTCATTTGGCTCATTTGCACTTGCCATATTCTGTTCCTTTGCGTTAGAGTCCTTTTGAAGTGGAGCATTTCTTACGCATCTGAAACCAATGGTGTCACTCGCTAAACAGGTATCATCGAGAGATGGGTCACTCGACCGGTACGCAGAGCGTAAGCTTTTAGCAGTTGAGCTCCATGAGCTTCCACGCAGGACTCTTTCTTTTCCTTTTTCAGGGCCTTTTGGATTACGTTCAGGACTTTTTTTGTAGTAGTCAACCGAATACCAGTCGTTGCACCATTCAGCAACGTTACCGTGCATGTCATAAAGTCCCCATGGATTAGGTTTCTTTTGTCCTATCTTATGAGCTTTTTCTGATGAGTTGCCTTCATACCATGCGAAAGAATCCAACTTGTTCTTACTTTTCCCAAAGCTGTATTCTGTTTGCGTACCTGCCCGGCATGCGTATTCCCATTCAGCTTCGGTGGGGAGTCTGTATCCATTTGCAAGAAAATTGCAATCCCATGTTGTTTCATCGTAGCATTCTTCGAGACCTTCTGCATATGACCTGTCGTTACAATACATAGCCGCGTCGGACCAGTTCATTTGATTCAGGGGATTATTAGGATCTTTGAAGTGAGATGGATCGGAAATTTGATGCTTGCGGAACTCTTTCTGAGGAACTTCATATTTGTCCATCATAAAAGAGTTGATCCAAACTTTATGCACAGGTGATTCGTCAGGCTGGCCTTTGCTGCTTCCCATCTTAAACCATCCATCTGGTATTACAACCATTTCGACACCTGATTTTGTTGTAATAACTTCAGGAGTATTTACAGGCTCATTAACTTTGCGGCAGCCGGAAAAAACAAGCAGCACTGCAATCAGGAGTAACAGGTTTTCTTTTTTATAATTTAATTGTTTTATCATTTAGTTCTTAATTCATTAACTTTACTATATCGTTATTCAGTTCTTTGGGAGTATCGGTTTTTGCAGGAATCGGAACCCAGTCCGGCTCTTTATTGTGATTTCCATCTGTAGTCACTTGAACCCATTTTCCTGACAAATCCGTAATACAAATATTCCATCCATAAGCATAACCTCCGACTTGCTGGCCGCCACCGAAGGAACCATAGCTGAATGCAATGTATTTTCCATCCGGTGACCAGTCCACGTGGTAGATTTTATACTCATGAGGGCACTTGACAATTTTTTGTACATTTTTAACTGTTGGTGTATCGGATTCGAGGTCTATATCAGCGATACACAAATCCCAGTCTGTTGCGCCCCATGTCATTTTTTTGCCGTCAGAACTCAGGTCAGGCCTGCATCCGAAAACGCCGAATTTTTCAAGGTCATAAACACCTGTGCCGTCTGCTTCAAAGGCCAGTATAGTATCGCTGTAATCCATATGTCCCTGAGTTACGCCAAGAAACCATTTGCCGTTAGGAGCCCAGCAGATTGCATATATATGATGCAGATTTTTATTCGGATGAGGTTTGTTTTCCTTCGTATCTATGTTATAGATAAAAAGCTCCGATGTAGCGTATTCTCTTGTACTGTAAGTGTCATATTCTCCTTTTAGATAGGCGATTGACTTGCTATCGGGACTCCAGCATGGCTGTCGGGCATTTCTTGCGACTTCAACTCGTCCGGTTCCATCAATATTCATGTAATAAACGCTTCTGACTTTGTTTCTTCTGTTCGAGCCTCTATCAACTACAAAGCAAATCTTAGTTCCATCGGGAGAGACATGAGGATACATTTCGTCAAGATTAGAAGTTTTAGTCAGATTTACCTGGTTCGAGCCATCAGCGTTCATGATGAAAAGCTCCCAGTTATTTCTGCCTTGAGTCTGAAGATAACTCTCATGAACAATCTTGAACGGTATTTCGCTGGTATTGATTGCATTGGAATCTGACGGCCAGAGAGGAATATTCGCGTCGGGAGGTAATAGTTGTTCGGCGCTCACATTGTTTGCCAAAAATAAGCTTAAAAAGACTGTAACATAAAGAATAATATTTTTCATAATTATCTTCCTACTACCCTCTGCAACATAACTTCATTATTATAAAGAACTAATAACTATATTTTGGATTAAAATGTTCGAAAAGTCAAGGATTAGAAAGTGACTAAAAATGAAAGTGTCAAAAATTCCCAAAATGACTAATTTGATTCGCTTTAGACATAAAAACTCCTATTGATTCGTTTTTTGGGAATCTGAAGTTTTTTCTTTCTTATCTTCAAGCACAACAGGAATCCAGTCAGGTTCCTTATTATGTTTGCCGTCATTTGTAATTCTATACCACTTTCCAGTTAAATCAGCTATACAGATATCCCAGCCTTTGGCTTGTCCGCCGACTTGCTGGCCGCCTCTTGAGGGGCCATAGCTGAATATTATGAACCTGTTATCAGGTGAAAAATCAACGTGATACACTTTCGAGTTTTGCCTGCAATTCACGATTTGGCGGATATTGCTCACAATTGGTCCCTGCGGACCAATATTAAAATCGCCAACACATAAATCCCAGTCGGTTTCACCCCAGGTGATGTGTTTGCCGTCTCTGCTGAAGTCCGGTCTGCATCCTTTGACACCCCAAACTCCGAGATTAAAAACTCCCGGGCCATTAGCTTCGAAGGCAAGGATAGCGTCGCTATATTGTGAGTTCCCCTGCACAACTCCAAGAAACCAGTTGCCATCGGGTGACCAGCAAATAGCGTATATGTGATTCAGAAACTGATTCGGGTGAGGCCGAAACATTCGGGTTTCCAAATCGTAAATAACCAGACCGGCGGAAGCGTATTCACTTTGATTGTAGCGATCAAATTCACCCTTGAGAAATGCAATTTTTTTCCCATCTGGACTCCAGCATGGTTGGCGGGCATTTCGAGCGACTTCGACACGTCCGGTCCCGTCAATATTCATATAATAAACGCTTCTGATTTTGTTTCTTCTTGTTGTGCCTTTGTCGACTACAAAACATATTTTGGTCCCGTCTGGAGAGACGTGGGGGTACATTTCGTCCAGGTCCGGTGTTTTAGTAAGATTGACCTGATTGGAATCGTTGGCATCGTTCAAAATGATTTCCCAGTTTTCTGTGCCTTCGGTTCGTCGGTAACTCTCATAAACAATTTTGAAAGGTATATTAGATAAATTGATTTCCGAAGAGGGTGATGGAATTTTCCTGGGAGCCGAGTTTTTTCTCGAAGTTTGAGCTGAAACAGCTGTTATATTAAGTAAAAGAATTGAAAAAAACAGAGCAGTATTTAATGCAGTTTTAAACTGGAAAGTTTTGATATTACTTTGGTTTTTCACGTTATTACCTCTCGGAAAAGCTAATAATATTATGCTTTTATTATATAACTATAATGTCAATACGGCAAGAGAAGAACGAAGGTTCTCATAGAATATTGTATTTATAGTATTTTAAGTTGGGAGATTTTTATAGAATTCAGGAAAACATCAAAGATTAATAGGGTAAATATGTGTTACTGATAGACAATTTTCTGCCTTTTAATTACAGAAAGGAGTTACGATCATGAAAAACAGTAAGAAAAACAAAATAGCAACAGTTCTTTTAATCTCGATATTTTTTACATTTTCAGTATCTTTATGGGCGGCGGTGTCTGATCCTAAAGGTGATATTTCTGTTCTTTCGCAACACATTTTTGATGTTGCAAGTGACCTGAAAGATGAAACCAGCAGACCTGAGCTTGATTCAGCGGAGATAAACTTCCTTCTTGAGGATATGAAGGATTTGCTCAAAGATTATGAAAATATGCTGGTATTCGCAGAAAGTCCATATCCTGGTGAGATATTGCTTGGCAAGACTCCCCGTTTGAATGACAGTTGGCACGAAGTAGATTGTGTCACTCGTTATAACGGCCAGTTCAACGAAATACGAATCAGACGCAGTGTAGGCGGTGCAAGATATCTGAGAATAAATGATATAGAAATCACTTACATGACTCCCAACGGACCAGTAAAACAGACTTTGAATAGAAGTGGCAGAGCAAAGCTTTATTCCGGCGATGTTTTCCAGTTAGCATTGCCAAGACCCATGAAAGTTATAAAAATGAGAATTGCGGTCGAACATGAATCAAATGGCCTGATAATTACTGGTGTACCAACAAATATTGAACGCCCCAGACCCAGGAGTGACCGGCCGCGAAGGACAGGGCAGATACTTCTTGGAACAACTCCAAGGGGAAATGATTCATGGGTAGAAACTATTTGCACAAGCACCTTGAGACCTGTCAAAGAAATTCAGCTTAAACGTACAGGTAGAAGGAGTAGTTATCTTCGTATTAGTGATATTGAAGTTACCTATCGAACTCCATCTGGAACAAAAAAGATGGTATTTAATAAGGGCGGCAGGGAAAGGCTCTTTTTCGACCAAACGTTCTCTATTGTATTACCTGAGCCAATGAGAGTGACGCGAATCAGGATTCTTGTAGAACACGAAACTACCGGCCTTCAGATTTATGGTATAATTTGAAGATAAAAATAAAAAAAGCGTCTTTCATTATGTCGGAAATCCTTGCTGTAGCGGAAAATGTTTATGAATATAATCCGCGATTATAATTCATTTCTATTGATTTTCTTTATATTCCTGTTTGAATCGTAGTATTTTATGCAACTATAAACCATGGAAATCTTTGGTTTTTATGATTAAAATGCGTTTTTTTATGACGTGGAATATGTTATAATCTTATAAAAATATAGTTGTAATAAAACTGGTGATATTTTATTGGAGTACTGCAATGCGAAAAGTTGTATTTCTTCTTATGTTATTCATTTTGAGTAATAATGCTTTTTCTCAGAGTCAGGAACTGGAATCCTTAAAGAAGCTCAGCCGCCAAAGGATAAAAGAATATGTTGATAAGCTCATTGATGATAAAAGTCTTATTGGTTCTGTAAATCTGGCGTTGGAACTTCAGGAAGTATTCGAACCAAATAAATATACTGAAAATGATATTCCTAAAATAACTAATGAAAATGGCAGCTATTGGCGTGCGGCGATGGAAAAAACACCACGAGATTCTTCCGTTTTATATGCTCATGCGTATCTGTGTGCATATTACGGGCAAATAGCTTATTCCGATATATATTTTTTATTAGGCAGTATAAACGTGGATGAGACTTTAAAAAAAGAGCTTGATAGTTTTAAGGAACTCAGGGACAAACTTTACATTAGCTCAAGCGAAGAAATCAACGAGGGTATCAAATTGCATGACGATGGGCAATTTGAAAAAGCGATTGAAATTTATGATAAAGCAATTGAAAACAATCCTGGAAATGCATTATTTTACTATGAAAAAGGTTTGTCCTGTATTTTCCTTGGTAAAGGTGATCCAAATTCATCGTGGACCCAAAAAGGTTTTGAATTGTTTCAAACATGCAGAGAAAAAGACCCTTTCTTCTCGAAAGCATACCAGGGGACTGATCCGAATATTATAAGTCAACAGGAAATTTTACACAATAAAGTGCTTCCTTTTTATACCGGCACAAAAAGAGATACTGATGGTTATATCGCATTTGCAGAAGGTTGTGAGCAGATGAAATTATATCCTTTTGCGGCTCATGCTCAATTAAAACTTTCACTCATTGATCCCAAAAATTCTGATGAACACCTTAATAAGTTTTTTGAATTAATTGAAAAGTCCGGCTTTTCAAAGGCTGGCATATTAAAAGATATGTTTAACCTGAGCAAAATTCCTGATAAAGAAAAGCCGCAGCTTCCAACAATAGAGAACTAATGATATGTCGAACAAAATTTCGGTTGTTGGATTTCGGATTATCTCAAAAAACTGATTATGCACCTCCCTGAGTAGTGGCAAATCCTTTTGATGGGCCGCCGGTATCAGCAGGGGTTCCGGCGATTCGAGCAAGGTAAGAAGCACCAAGATTTTTAATATGGTCGTTTACGTTATCGAAATAGTTAAAATGGGCCTGCTCTTCATCGGTAATAGTCTCAAATAGCTTGAAGCTGATACTGTCACCATTTTCACGGCATACTTCCTGAAACTTGTTATAGGTAGCAATCGTATCGTCTTCCAACTCACTATCAAACGGAAAGATTTTTTCAATCGGTTGCTCTCTTTCAACCTTTGCGGCTTTCTCGGTAGTTGGCTCTCCGCCTAATTCTTTTATACGTTCGGCAAACATTTCAGCGTGACGCATTTCGTCAATCGCAATTAGTTTCACGTTGGCCGCCAGTTCACCGTAATCCATATCATCCAGGTTGTAATGCTGGTTCATATATTGATGAATTGCCTGTAATTCCATGGCACGGGCTTTATTTAATACTTCAATAACTTTCTGTTTTGAAGTTTGCTTTGCCTCTTTGTCCATTTTATTATCTCCTAATATTATTTATGAAACCATGAATAATTGTTTAACTATTGGCTTTGTTTAGTCTGGTATTGGTGCGGCTTTCGGTTCAGAGCCTGCTGATTTACCAAATACTGTAAATTCAATAATTCCTAACGAACTGCCCGGCCAGTTGGTCATAGTCAGACGTACAAAACGGCATTTTACAGGTGGAATCTCCTCGAAGATTGTACTGCGGGCAATGTCGTTTTTAGTCATATCCAGTGCGGTTGTATAGGTGTTACCATCCATCGAGGTTTCGATTTTATACTGATAAGCGTTAGTAGCTGGTCGTGCGGGTGCCGCAGGTTCTGGGGTAGTTGCAGGTGTTGCTGCGCCTGCTCCGGCAGCACCGCGGCCAAGACCACGTGCTCCGGCACCGCCGCGTCCGAATCCACCTCTACCGAATCCTCCTCTGCTGCCGCCACCGAACATCAAACGTACGGAGTCGATAGTGAACAACTGAACAACGTCATAAGCTGTAGCGGGGGACAGTTCTATTGTCAATGTAGGCTGAGCATCAGTAGTTTCAGGTTCCCACCATGTGCCGCTGGCATTATCAATAGCATATGCGGCGTCACGACCTGTCTGTTGGGAGGAATAACTTGAGAGTGCGTTCATGGCACGAAGCTTATTAATCGTAACCGGGATAGAACCAGAGTCACCTTTAGTTGGATCTTTAAGAGCACCTGGTGCCCATTGCGGTGTGTCGGTTACTTTCACTGACATGAGACCATCTTCATCTACAACAATGCGGTCCATACCAATGCGGCGTCCGCCGGGAGGATTGGACAGAACGATTGTATAGAACTGCCAGAGATTGCCGTCCGGGCCTTCAACGACACTGCCGTGTGCAGTACCGGTAACAAGGCCCTCTGTTTTTCTCAAAAGCGGATTATTCGGTGCATATGTGAATGGACCGAGAGGGGACTTGCTCATGTAATATCCTTCGGCATAAGTTTTCCACTGTGTACCTGATGCTGAATATTGAAGGTAATAGATTCCATTGTGTTTCTGGAGCCATGGGCCTTCAACCCAGGCTACATCGGGATATTCGTTCATTTCACCGTATCGTTCCCAGACATGGTCGGAATTGAATGAGAATAAATGCGTTGGCTTGGCGGCTAATTTTGTAATATCATTTGGATCGAGCGGTACACCGTATATACCACTAACACCGCGGCCGGAGTAATACAGGTACGGTGTGTTATCGTCGTCAACGAACATTTCCACATCGAAAGCACCGTTCCAGCCGTTCTCAATCCAACCAGTGTTCTTCCATTCGCCTATGCTAACGAACGGTCCGAGTGGATTGTCGGCTTTGTAAACAACTCCTTCGCGGCTCTGAGTACCATTATGACTTCCGTCATTTCCAGCCATATAGAAACTGCCGTTGAATTTGAATACGTCTGGAGCGACAGGAACGTTGGCGACACGCTGGAATGTCCAATTGAGCAGGTCTTCAGATATCCACGCTCCACCGCCGGTGCAATACATATAGTATTTATCACCTTCCTTGATGACAGTTACATCACCGCTGGCATTTCCGCCCTGGCCAGAGACCATTGGCAGGGGATTGCAGTATCTTGCGGTTTTGCCTATAATCGGCTCAGAAGTGCCTGCCTGTGCAGTATTATATACTATGGAAATGATTAAAATGGAACAAACAAAAAGTGTTAATATCGTTCTTTTTCTCATGACTATTACCCTTTCGAAAAAGTTATTAAAATCTGCTTGGATTAATTTATACCATATTAAATCTTTTTTGATTATAACGTTGAGTTACCTATTTTAAAAGCATCTGTTTTAATTTTTTAAAAAAACTATTTTGGGAGATTTAGACTTCAAAACATTTAGCGGATTTGTGATTATTAGTTTAGGTAATTATGATTATTAAATAATCCTGTTTTTCTGGCCAATTTATCCAGGCTTGTAATTTCACATCTAAAATAAGAATGTATTATGAATTGTAACCTTTTATTCAAATGGAATGTATAATGCAGTAAATAGTAAGCAAAAAAGAAATAAAACCAATTTTACTTTATATATAGATTTTGTTTTGATATTCTGTAAAATATCGGAAACAAATATTAGATTGCTTTAACTGGATAAAGGGAAAACTTAACTCTATGGCTTTACAAATAATTTCAATATGCCAGAGATTTCAGAAACAAGAGGTTTTACACAATGTTTCACTTAATATTGATAAAGGGGATTGTTATGGACTTCTGGGACATAATGGTGCTGGAAAAACAACAATTCTTCGTACAGCTATTGGACTTATGAAACCAACACATGGAGTTGTTTTGATTGACGACTTCAATATCCATACTTTTCCACGTGAAGCTCATTCGCGAATGGGGGGATTAATTGAGTCACCTTGTTTTAATGAAAACTGGGATGGATTTAAAAATTTATGCGCATTTGCTCGTTTACAGGGATTTAATCGACAGCAAACTCTCGCGGAATCAAGGCGTGTCTTAAATATTGTAGAACAGGAAAAAGATAACGGAGTATTAGCGCATAAAAAAGTACGGGAATATTCCCAGGGAATGAAGCAGCGATTGGGTATTGCGCAGGCACTTCTTGGTAATCCGTCGTATATTTTGCTTGATGAACCCATGAATGGTCTGGACCCTCAGGCAATGGCTGATATCAGATTGTTGATCAAACGGATGACGAAAGACGAGGATATGACAGTTGTTATATCGAGTCATAATCTTGGGGAAATATCTAACCTTTGTAATAAAATTGCTATATTGCGAGATGGTAATCTTCTTGTCGAAGAGCCAACTGAGCGTTTGCTGGAAAACGAGAAGAATCTTTATCGCCTTAGAGTTTCTGCCGAAAAGGCTGTCGTTACAAAGCTTTTTAATACCGTGAATATTTCTTATCAGTTGGAAGAAGAAAGCAATAATAATGATCAGGCTTTTCTTATTGATCTCAGGAATATGAAACCAGCCGAGTTGTCGAGACATTTATTGGATAATAAAGTCGATTTGTTAGCTCTTATGCCTTGCAATCCATCCCTGGAAGATGTGTACCTGAAGATTAATTCAACGCCACAGCAAGACACGATTTCATCGTCTTTAAACAATAATACCTTGCCTATGACTTCGAAATGCAAACCCAAAGAGATTAAGGCTCCGAAATGGGCATTTCTGCGCGGTATCAATTATGAACTTACACGGCTCTTAAGCGGATTTAAAATCGCTTCACTATTTCTGCTTCCTGCTGTATTTGCATGTATATCCATATTTTTAATGTTTAACGAAGCTTCAAAAAATGTAGAAAAAGTTGGAGAAGAAGTTTTCAGTACTACACAAATGACCGCATTTGACGGCGTAGGTAAAGGATTGCAAACAGGATTACCGATTCTTATGGTTTTGATTACATGCCTGGCCAGCCAATCTATTTCAGGTGAACAGTCTAAAGGGACGCTTCGATATCTACTTATCAGGCCGATTAATCGTATGCAGATTTCTCTTTCGAAATTAAGCAGCCTGATTTTAATCTGTATATTCAGTTACATTATACTTGTTGTTTCTGTTATTTGTATTTCGTCTTATTTCTTTGATTTTAAGGATTTGTCTGAAATACTTCCTAATGGGAAACTATTTCCATTGGTAGCAAAAAAAGAAATGTATAGTTACTTATGGCCGGTACTTCTAAATCCGATTCTTCCACTTCTTTCCTATACAGCAATGGGATTTGCGATAGGTAGCTGGATAAAAAACAATGTTGGTGCTTTCGCAAGTACTCTGGGAGCTATTGTTTTTATTGATATTGGACGCGCAATTATTCCAGGTGGAAGTAAAACAATCGAGTGGTTACCTTCTGCGCATTTTCCATCTCCGTTTGGTGGTCATTCTTTTTTGACTTATTATTGTAATATGGTTCAGGGTGTCAGTAATGCAGCAAATCCCTATGCAGATTTATCTGTATTAGCACCACTGGTTTGGTTGATTTTAATGATGATATTTGCAATGATAGCATTAAATAGGAAGGCAGGTTAAAATGTCAAAGCTAACATGGCTTATTATTGTTTCTGTCATGATGTTTTTATTTGGTTGTACTTCAAGTTTGCCTACACAGTCGGACCCTCTTATTGATATGGAGGTCTCAAGAGCAATATTTGAAATGCCTCAAGATGAAGGACTACGGAAAGAACTACCTTTGGGTGTTTTTACCGGAGTCGAAGCTGGCGATTCACGACTAACATTGGAAGAACAACTAAAAGCACCTGAAGGTCTATTAGTTACAAAAATTGTGGAAAATTCACCTGCAGTTGCCGCAGGTATTCAAACAGGTGATATTATTCTTGAAGCGGCAATCGATGAAAACGAACCGATTTTACTCCAATGGCCAAGTGATTGGTTCAAATTAGAGCAGATGGCGAAAGTTGATTCAGATATTCATGTTCTTTATGATAGGGCAGGCAGAGACTTCAGAGCAACCATAAAACCTGAAAAGCGGATTAATCCACCAAATCGTCTAATTGGTGACACTTTCAGGGAAGAGTCCAGAGTTGGGATTATCGTTCGTAATGCTTCGGAAGTTGAAGCAGAAAAAGCCGGACTAATTCGTGGTGAAGGATGTGTTGTTATTGGTCTTGCAAGAACAAGTCCATGGCGAAAGGCGGGGATGCTTTTTGGTGATGTTATTCTTAAAATTAATGATAAGGCCATAAAGAATCCCCAGGAATTGTTGATGACAATAAATGCTCTGAAAAAGAATGATGATGTAAAAATGATTGTATTTAGAGATAATAAAAAAGTCGAACTGAATACAACCGTATCGAGAAGGCAGAAGGAAGTCAAGAAAATCGATATACCGTTACTTTTTTCTTATAACAAAAAAAGAGGTATCGAGGAAACTTCAATGTTACTTGGTATTTTTAATATAAGAAAAACAAAAGTCGCGTCGGAATTAAAATTGTTCTGGTTTATCAATTTTACTATCGGCGATTCGAGTCGTTTAGAGGAAGTAAAATGATGAAAAAGAAATACGCAAAAGTCAAAATAGTGACACTTGCGGTTGTGTTATTGTGCCTTGTAAATACCCGCATAGAGGCCAGGAATGATTCTGCGGCAGCACAAAGCTCGATTGTACAATTGCCGCAGGGATTGTCACTGGAAGATCAGGTATATGAAGATATAAATCTCGACGGCATGAAAGATTTGGC
>JAFGPS010000182.1 GCA_016936075.1 Sedimentisphaerales bacterium
AGTTGTTTTAGCGAGATAATTTAAAATAAAGGATAAATAAACAGTATTCTAATGCTTTAATTATTAAATGTTATAAGAAGTAATAGGTACATAAAATAACAACAGCTGGGATTATATATTTCTTACGGGATTGTTTCTTTTTAGAATTGCGTTGATTTTGCATGGCATTACTCCTTATTTATAAGGTCCCAAATCAAACTATAAGGGTAATTTTATGCTAATTTGACTCTTTGTCAAAGAACTAAGTTTTGAATATTATAACTCATAATTTAGATTGTTATCATCTTTATTATGCTATTTTAAATAGGAAGATTCACAATCGCGTAGCAAAAGAATAAAAGCCTTAAAATGATCCTGTTTTATGCCCGAAATCAGTACAACTTGGATACAACCATAAAGGCCATTATCTACCGATTTTCAAGAATAGTCATTTCATAAATTCTTTAATATAAAAAACTTAAAAAGTTGAAAAAAATGTCAACATTTCAAATGTCCGATTTCTTTCAATTCTATATAAGGCGGATTCAACTCACAAGTGCAACTGAATTAAATCCTGTTTTTTTAGCCGGTTAATTTTTCACGTTCATAAAAATATTCTGGATTCTTGATAAACCATTCATCGCATTTTGATTCTGCCAGATTGATAATTTCTTTGTATGTCATTGTTTAGCCCGCTTTCTTAAAGACGACCAGTGGCAGTAGCTAAAGCAGGCTAATGCAAAGGCTCCTGCTCACCAGCCGTCCAGATATTTTTTTTTCAAGGTTTTCATTCATATTTAGTTTGCACCAAATGACCAGTATTCAAGAACCACTTCTTAAGATTGAAGAAATCCTCTTTATATAATCTACTTTTTTGGGGGACAGGTGGTGTTGTAAAATTAATATCCTCACTCAATAAATGTAACCAAGTATTGTAAATCCTAACTGCTACATTGTGAGCCTCGTTATATTGTTCTTGATAGAGGTCAGAATTCCAAAAACTATTTTCAAATTTATTTTTGCCATATTCGATGACTTCTGGATTAGAAGACATAATTTTTTGAATTATTTCTTGAGTATTCTTATCAAAAGGCCAACGTGCCTTATCATCAAGATAATTCTCAGCATATCGTTGCATACATAATTCTGCATGATTTGAAACATTTAAGATTAATATATCCATTGCTCTCACAGCATTGTTTATGTATTCTGGGTCATCATAATCACAATCTTCGTGCAAAGGAAAAGGCCGCCAGTTTTTTTGACGGTCTTCTTCTTTGGCTTCTCTAAACTCTTTTTCAGATAATGACTGTAAATAATATTCCCAAAATTCTTCAGGGTCTTCTGGTATGCTAAATTCTTCTGAATTGTTGTCTTTCTCTGTCATTTTTAGTCACCTTAAAATTTTGAGTTCAGCGACAGGCTCTAAGGTGACTAATCTCCGAAACCTGCCGCTTCGCTCATTATTTCATTAAATATATTTAATCTTTATTTACTTTCAGTATATTCACCCGTCTCTGTGTTATAATATTTGTTTCCCATTAATGAATCCTTGATTTTCTTGGGGTGATAATCTGAACAAATATATTCTGGTTGTAATTCTTTCATAATTACAGTGCCGTAATAAAAATCTCCTGATGTTGTTCCATTATGTGCAATATTATATACCCACAGTCTTAACATTCTGTCTAATATTTTAAATATTCTAATGTCCTCAACAAAATCATTTGTATTTGGCAGATTGACCTCTAAAAAGGTGGGTTTACCTATTCCCCTTAGCACTGAACGATATTTTTCTTTATCTTTAACAGGCAGGTTGTTTACTAAACCTTGAAGATATTCACTGCCATATATAAGATAGTGACCACACCTTTCAATCATACAATTATCATCAATAATAAAGTGAACACCAGTGTCGGGAGGGGGATTGTTTATTATCTTTATACTTTCCTGAAGCATTTCTTCGGTAAGCTCAGGAAAATCATCGCTTAGAAATATTTCCCTGAATCGGTCAATCTGAATATTTCCCATTTCTTCGCAAGGTTTAATGCCTTCTCGATAATATCTTTGAACATCAACTGGTCTGCATCCATGATACATTCTAATATGAGAATAGTGTCGCCTGAATTCCACAATCTTTTTATATGTGACTATTGAATCCATTTCCTTATTGGCAAGTTCATCAAATATCGGGTCATCATGGTATTTTATAAGGTTTTTGTTCTGTTTAATCTTGTCAATAAATTCATCGGTAAGAATATCAGGAAACATCTTTTCAAGAACAGGCTTCCACTCTGTGAAGTTTTTCCATATAAAAATATTTTTTGAATCAGTCATTTTATGTATCTAACTTTATCTGTATCACTTTAACAATTACCTACCAGACTTCAATTTACAATTTTAAATTGCTCGACTTCGTCCTGAGCAATTTATTTCTTCTGTGCATCGTCACAAAAACCAGCAAAAACCCATGACAGTATTGGTCGAGCTAATAATATAGAAACCTTAATCAAGTAGTAGCAAATCCAAACAAACACAAATCCCCCAAAAGCACCTACTATCATTGATACTGGTAAAAGAATTTTGTTCTCAAATACTTGTTTTTCAGCTTTTTTAATTTCCGTTTGATTTTGAATATTCCAAACTTCCTTTGGTGTTAATGGTAAGACTTCTCCATCAACTGTTTGCCAGCCTTCTTTTTTCAGATTTTCAAGTTCTTTATTTCTTCTTATATTTTTGTTTTCCTCAGTTTTATTAGGATCATCAACAATTTCATCGAATCTGTATAAATGGTGACTAACAATATCATCATTTTTCCCTAATTCCATTCCCGTCCATTCTTCCCATCTCGCTTTTTGGTCAGGTTCCAATGATAGTTCCGCTCCTTTATCGTCAGGTATAAAATCAAAATATGGCTCTTTCCATTCATCAATCAAACGCTGTTCGTCAAGGTCATTAAACTCTCTTCTTTGTAAGGATTCAAGATTATCTACAGCCCAATATTGTGAACTCATTATATCTTGGTATCCTGATACACCTCCAACAATAGCTCCTATAATTGAAATAATCAGTGTTATGCGAAAAAGGCCTTTATTCCAATTCATTTTTTTATCCATAAAATCTTGAACAGCTTATTTCTTTTCATCATCTTTATAAACAGGAGTTATTACTGGCTTGCCTGTCTTTGCGTCTATCGTAGCTCGATAGCCTTTTATCTTTCGGCCAGAATCATCTATTTGCGTTTCTTGAGGAATAGATTGTTGTGGTATTCCAGAATTGGTAGAACCGCTCATTGATTCAACTTCATTTTTACTCGTTGTGTTTGGTTCTGTGACTTTTTTATAATCTGCATTGTCTCTTTCCAATTCTGCGTAATAGCTTGAAACTTTAGGATTTATGCTTAACGACTCAACATATAGACCTTTTTTGCGAATTAATTCATAGTCATTTTTAGAGTTTTCAATATAATGTTTTGCGTCTTCTATGTAATCTTTTACGGTCGCTGCTAAGTCAGCTACCTCGCGGTTATATTTCCTAACACTGTTATTATAAGACTCTACCGCAAAATCATCATTTAAATACAATGGTTCGCTCGGTTTTACAGGAAAGAATTTTGGATAATGAAAGTCAGAGAATTCTGGATAACCCGAAATATCAAAATTGGATTTTCTTTTAATAAGTGTGACTGACCCAACATAACGGAAATACCATTGAAAATATTCAAAACCATACAAAGCAGCATCAACCAATACATTTTTCTTCTCATTAGCATTGTCTGCTTTCTCTTTAATTTCTTTTAAGTCATTAACAATACCATCAAGATAATCTTGCACACTATTTTCTAACTTTAATTTAGCCAGCGGATTATTTACATCTAAGACAGGGGGTTCTTTGTATCCATGAACAAGGTTACTTGTACCTCTGGTCTTTTTGACGTATAAAGATACTCCTATATAATAATTAGAAGAAGAATACGAAGAAGAATACTCGCAACCATAAAAAAGGCTTACAATAACAATGATTAGGACAATAAGTTTCTTCATTTTCTTAACCATTTAAAAGAACATGCAAAATGAACATTTAACGAAATTTGTACCTCTTTTATTTTAGCATTTTACGGATTTCGTCACGGATTTCAAGCGGAAGTTTATTTAATTGTTCGACAAGTTCCTGCGCAGAAAACAAGCCAGAAACAAGCTGAGGTGTCTCAGACTTATCACTGGCTTTCGTGTTTTCTGTAACTCCTGTATTTTCAGGAGTTTGTATAACGAGGCCGAAGGGGCTCGAACCCTCAACCTTCGGATCGACAGTCCGATGCTCTAACCAAATTGAGCTACGGCCCCATTTGTCCTACAGGATGGGTA
Source organism: Sedimentisphaerales bacterium (assembly GCA_016936075.1). Lineage (GTDB taxonomy): Bacteria > Planctomycetota > Phycisphaerae > Sedimentisphaerales > Anaerobacaceae > JAFGPS01. The sequence continues at coordinate 4,344 of JAFGPS010000182.1, forward strand.
ATATACAATTATTTCTACTTGAATGTCAACACTTAAAAATAAAAAAAATATAAATTTTTACCTTTTTGTGGACTTCGCTTTCCTTACAACAGGTCGAGATTTATTCTTTTTCTTTTCACTATGCTCAAGAATTTTCATTGCTTTTTCAACATTTGCAACTTTTAGGATTCCTGTTGTTCTGCCTCCTCTGGCTCCGGCGGTACAGTAAGCATATATGATGTTTATATGATTTTTGCCAAGTTTTTCTGCTACCGTAGCCAGTGCACCAGATTCATTGTTCAAAGTCATGTTTATTACGTTTGTTTCGCTATAAGGCAAATTAAGCTTATCCAATATTTGCCGTGCTTTATCTGGAGCACCAAAAACCACCCTCATTACAGCCTGTTCAGCCGAATCCATGACTGTCATTGCTATAATATTTATTTTTTTCTCTGCAAATTCGCCGAGTACTTTTGCCATTACACCTGGCTTATTTATCATAAAAATCGAAAATTGCTGTGTTATGTGCATAGTTTAAGCCTTTCTGACAAAAAAAGTTTTTGATACTAATATTTTTCACCCCCATAACAACAACGGAGGATTAGTCCTCGCTTGTCCTGGTTGTTTCGATTGCAGTTTTAACATCTGGAAAGAACCTGAATATTTTATCGAGATTCGTTATTTTAAAAACCCTGTGCAATTGAGGATTTATAGCAATAATTATAACTTCGCCGTTATGAGCAGATATTTTGGTGCGCATATTTAAAAGCATTCCCAATACTTGTGAAGAGAAAAATTTCACCTGTTTGAAGTCGAAAATCAGCTTGGAAGGCTTGTTTTTCTCGATAAAATCGTAAATTTCCTTGGAAATTGTGCTTATTTCCTCGGTATCGCTGATAGAAGCGGATTGGAAAGAAACTACGCTTGCTTGTGATTGAGTCGTTATTTCTATGCCTTTTTTCTCGTCCATGACATCCTTTGACATTAGCAATACTATTTTCGGACATAAGACCGGATATATCGGCTCCTAATGATATATTAACATGTTTTATGTACTTTTCAAAATAATATTTGTTTTCTTATTCTGAATAATATCTTCTTTTTTATCATTTTTTGAAATTTGTATTCTTCTATTATAACTTTTATCTGATACAATCCTAATTACAAGGATAATTATATTTTTGATTTTGATAAAGGAGCGATAAAAATGGATTTGAAAAGTTATTTTGCAAAAACAGAAGGAACAGGGGTTTTAGCAACCGCGGACTCAGATGGAACTGTAGACATTGCTATTTATGCAAAACCGGAAATTATAAACGATTCGACTATAGCTTTTGTAATGAAGGAGAGACTGAGTCATCAAAATTTAAGGACTAATCTTAATGCTGCCTATATGTTCATCGAAAAAGGCGAAGGCTACAACGGCAAAAGGCTATATTTGACAAAACTTCGAGAGGAAATTAATAAGTCAGTTGTAGAAGAGTTCATAAAAAGGCAGCCGGACATTGCAGAGGCTAATGATGATTCGAATAAGTTTCTCGTCTTTTTCCACATAGAAAATGTTTACCCTTTGGTGGGAGATAAAAAATAAGTAATACCATTTCTAATTTAAGAATGGTTATGCGAAGATGAATATTAAAATACATATATCAAAGAAGTCTATAACTTTTCTTGATGAAAGTGACATACTTCTTGAAGAGTGTGAAAATAATTTATCTTCGCCGCGAATATTAGTTCAGGATATCATGCAAGCCGAAGAGTTTTTTGCAAAGATAATCAGGAAGCACTGCCGTGGAATAATTCGCCCTAAAGTAACTCTTGACTTAGATGAAAATATCTTTGATGATGAAATCACAAATACCGAAGAAAGAGCACTCTTTAATGTTTTATTTAAGGCTGGCATAAGAAAGCTCATTTATAAAGGTGAAGTCATTGGTTATAATACTTAAATCCGAGGAAACTTCCATCTAAGCAGATTAATTAATTATCGCGTTAGGTTGCATTTAGCATTATCATAAATCGGAAAAGGTATCAAGTATGGATTCATTTCATGAATATATGATAGAGTATAAAAAACAGATGGCTAAAGGTGCTATCCCCAAAGCTTATAAAGGTCTGATGGAATATATCATGTCACTTAGGACATATTTCAAAAATAAATACCCCGATTATTCCGTTTCCGGAAATATTTATTATGGCTATATGGATATGACATATTTTTCCTTCTTTCCTGATTCATTGAAAAAACGAAAATTAAAAGCCGGAATAGTTTTTCTTCATGAAACTTTTAAATTTGAGGTTTGGTTATTCGGATATAACAAACAGATTCAAACAAAATACTGGGAAATGCTGAAAGACAACGGCTGGAGTAAATATCATCTCGTACCAACGACAAAAGGTAACGATTCTATCCTCGAGTACACTTTGGCTGACAATCCAGACTTTAGCGACCTAAATGCTTTAACAAAGCAAATAGAGCAGGGCACTTTAAAATTTATAAGGGATGTCGAAGATTTTTTTAATAATCCAGGCTAAGTAGTAACAAGTTGTTTTGAAGTTATTCCTTTTCGCCATGTTTTGTCACCGAAAGTTTTGTTAAAGTCCATCAGTTTATCTACATGGTATTTAAGCTCCGAGTAAATAGCTTTTTTTCGAGTTTGCTCTGAAATGAATTCCGAGGTTAATATTTTAAACACATTATTTATTTCAGAACTCTCTATATCGTGTGCTAACTCATATGCGTCATCAAGAGTTTTAATCTGATCAAAGGATATTGCATCTGAATACGATGAAATACACTTAATACTTGTCAGAAGTTCCTCATCTGCATTTCGAGAGAATTGCTCGTTCTCCAGGGAGCTTTGTATGTCCTCTAATGCTCGAGCGTGAAGTTCCTCATCCTTAGCCAATTCGATCCAGAATGAAGAAATTTCAGGGATATGGGCAAACATTTTTGAGAACTGGACATATAAATTACGATTTTTACGTTCGCAAATAATAGCCTGCTGGAAAATATAGCCCAAAGTCTTTTCAAAATCTACTTTTTCAGTTTTATTTAGTTCACTCATTGTTCAACCCCATTTATGAAACAAATTTGTTTTAGATACCCTACACTTTAGGGAATAAAACATATTGTGTTTTGTATTATCGGCACAAAAACAGGAAGACTTAAAGATAAAAAAGAACACTATTTTATGTTAGTTTTCTCCAAATTCAATTCTTCTGCTAAGTGTGCATAATATATGTATTTATGCAATTGAAACGCTGCGCCCCGAATACCCTGAAGAATAAAATATGACAACCGAAAATGAAATGCCTAAGTATGAACTGGAGAATATTCAGCTTGAAGGCAATAAACTGACTTTCGAATATACGGGCTATCGAGAAGCCAGATCAAAATTTAGCGGCACACTTGAAGGTAATACCATAACTGGTATGGAAAGAGTAAAAAAGGGAGAAGCTGAAGCCGAACCAAGGTATTCATTGATATCTTAAATAATGCAGGGAGCATTTCGTTTCAATTCAATTGCAAAAGGGAAACAGACTCTTTTAGTTCAGGCTGACTTAATCTGTCGTTATTGTTTCGGAAATGATTAAAGAATGTATGGTGATAGAAAAATCTAATATTTTTTATTGCACTTCTAATGTTTATTTTTTATAATACTTATATTATGAAATTTTGACTGTCCCCAATAGGCTTCTAAAGCAGGACGACTTAAGAAGGGAATGCAAAAGTGTCATAAATTACTATGGTACCCCCCAGATTCCCCCAGAAAAACTTAAAATAGGCAATATCTATTACAAAGAACTTAAAATAGGAAAGTTCAGAACTTTAATAACAAAGTAGTTAAGTTATTTTAGGAATATGAATTAAGTTACCTTAATAAAGAGAAATTGTAAATGGATTCAAAAAAACGTAAAAAGAAAGACATTTCATCACAAACAGGTAGACCAGTAAGAATTAGAAAAAAAGATATGATGGAAGTGGAAGTCGAAGAAAAACCTTCTAATGCAGTTACGGGCTGGAAACTTTGGTTATTTCGTATTCTTGCAATTACAATTATTCCTGCTTTTTTATTCATACTTCTTGAAGGAGGGCTGCGTCTGACGGGATTTGGATATCCGACATCTTTGGCTCTAAGATACAAAGACAAAAACATAGATAGTTACTATAGTAATTTAAAGTTTTCCTGGTTGTTTTTTAATCCTGGAGTTGCACGTGCGATTGATCCTTTTATGTTTCCTCTAAAAAAATCTGATGAAACATATCGTATTTTTGTTATGGGGGCTTCTGCTGCAGCCGGAACTCCAGATGGAGCATATTCATTCGGACGCATGTTGCAGGTTATGTTGAGACTGCAATATCCTGGTACGAATTTCGAAGTATTTACAGCAGCAATGCCCGCAATAAATTCCCATGTAGTTTTGAGAATTGCTAAAGATTGCGCCGGTTATGATCCTGACTTGTATGTTGTGTACCTTGGAAATAATGAAGTAGTCGGGCCGTATGGAGCAGGGACCGTCTTTGCACCGCTAAGTGATAATCTTTCACTAATCCGCTTCGGGATAACGCTCAAATCATTGCGCGTAGGGCAACTATTAACGAATCTTACTGGTATGATGGGAAGTGAATCGCCAAAAGTTTGGGGTGGTATGGAGATGTTTCTTAATAAACAAGTAAGAAAAAATGATCCTCAAATGGCTGTTGTATATCGGAATTACCAGCGGAATCTAACAGATATTTGCCATGTCGCGCAGAAAAACAAAATACCGCTGATTTGCTGTACAGTTGGCAGCAATTTGAAAGATAGTCCGCCATTTGCTTCGCAACATAGTTTAGCTTTGACAGATTCTGATAAAGAACAATGGGACCAGTTGTATCAGCAGGGTGTTAGTTTGGAGATTGATGGCCAATATTCTTCAGCGGCTGATATTTATTTGAAAGCGGCTCAAATAGATGCCGATTACGCGGATTTACAATTTCGCCTTGGGCGCTGTTATTGGGAAATGGGCCAATTCGAAGAAAGTAAGGACCGATTTATCCTGGCTCGTGAGCAGGATACACTACGTTTTCGTGCGGACAATCAAATCAATAAAATCATTCTCGAAGTTGCAGGTAATAAAAGCGGCGAAGGAATATATCTTGTGGACGCATGCAAAATGTTCGAAGAGAATAGTCCTCACGGAACTTCCGGACAAGAGTTGTTTTATGAGCATGTTCATCTGAAGTTTAATGGTAATTATCTACTGGCTCAAACTATATTTAAGCAGGTTCAGGAGATTTTGCCTGAGCAAATAAAAAATAATGCAGCAACCGCAAACGTAACCGGAAATACAAATTTTCCTTCTGAGCAGGAAGTGGCTCGATATTTAGCTTATACCGATTGGGAAAAATATAGTATTGTAAAGAAGGTTCTTGAAGACTATCTAAAGCATCCGCCGTTTACTAATCAGCTTTATCAGGAAGATAGAATCAAACAGGAGGAGCAGAAGATTAAAGTTCTTAAAGCTGTTCTTACAGAAGATGTGCAGAAAGAGGTAGAGCGGGAAAATGTTTGGGCGATTAAACAAACACCTTCTGATGTGTGGTTGTATTGGAAATACGGACTTATGCTGGAAAATCACGACAATGTTGCGGGTGCTGCTTTGCAGTATGAAATGATTATAAAATTAGAACCAACTCACCATGATGCCTATGCCAAGCTGGGGCTCCTTTATGGCTTTATGGGACAGACTGATAAAGCAATTGAATATAATTTAAAAGCCCTTAAATTGTACCCTTACTATGCCGTGGTATATTACAACATGGGTGTAGCTTATCATTTAAAACAAATGTATGACAAGGCTATTGATAATTATGAGAAAGCTATCAGTCTCAATCCCAGGCAGGCAGATGTTTATTATAATTATGCGTTGTTGTTGTATGATCAGGGAAAGGTTAAAGAAGCATTGGATATATTATATTCAGGATTAAAATATGCACCTGATAATTTGGACTTACATTATGGTCTGGCTATTATGCTTAATAGTCAGGGTCGAAGAGATGAGGCTGTAAAAGAACTTCGTGAAGCTTTGAAGATTGATCCGAATCATGCAGATGCGCGTAAAACACTCGATTCAATATTGGAATATGAAAAGAGTACCCGTACAGGTTTTGGGGGTTGGAATTAAATAGTAACAGGATTGTTTATATAATAGGTATTTCTTACCTAATTTATCTCGCAATTTCTATTATGGGAAGCAGCGTTTCGTTGCGAAGAACAAGTTGCCGTGACGAATTATCATTTCTTAAAGTAACAGGATTTTATTTTTTTTATTGCATGTCAGGTTAATTAAGTATAAATTATTCAGTGCGATTGTATTCTGACGTTTAGGGTCAAGAGCAGAAGTTCTGAATATGAATAAATTTTTAGTTCAAAATAGAAATCTGTTAATTCAATGGAGATGAATGATCATGAACAAAAGGACGTTAAAAACAACGATTCAGTTAACATTAATTTTTTTGCTTACCTGTACTTTATTTTCCTGTGCTTCGAAAACTACAGGCAATTCGGGGGCTTTTTCTGTTCAGATAACAGATAAGCCTTTGACATTTTGCAATCCCATCAACGTAAATGTTGGCTCACAAAGAGTCGGCCGCATGGGAGAGCCGGTTGTAGTCCTTTATAAGGATGATTATTATTTGTTTACCGGCAGTGGATATTATTATTCGAATAATATGAGGGACTGGACATACGTTAATGCCCCGAATTACCCGAGGGGAGTTCCATCGTGTGCAACAGACGGCGAAACTATGTATGCGTGTGCAATGAACTCGAGGAATGTTTTCGCAAGTACCGATCCTAAAAATGGGGTATGGGAACAGGTTGGTACTTTCGATAGTGACAGATACGGCGACGCTGACATATTTATAGATGATGACGGCCGCTTTTTTATGTACTATGGCTGGGCACAGCTTTTACCGATTCAGGTTGTTGAACTGGATCCAGAAACATTCAAGGAAATTGGAGAGCCAAGAACTTTATTCTTCAGTGATTATGAATCGCATGGTTTCGAGCGAAGAAGACCTGGGGATTTGATATTCCCATATTTTAATCACAGGCCGTATTTCCCAGAAGAATTACCATGGATAGAAGGCCCCTGGATGGTGAAACATAATGACAAATACTACCTGCAATACGCCGCAATAGGTCTGGAATTTGCGTCTTATTCTCATGGTGTTTATGTTGGTGATAGTCCTCTCGGACCGTTCGAATATTCGCCGCATAATCCGCTGACTTTCAAAACAACCGGATTTATGGTCGGCGCCGGACACGGCAGTACTTTCCACGATAAAAACGGTCAGTTATGGACCATTTGCATGGTTCCGTCATTCTATGGCAGCGGCCGAGGCGGTTCAGAACTCGCATTGTTCCCAACCGCAGTAGATGCTCAAGGCGTTATGCACTCCAATACTGCTTTTGGCGATTACCCTCAATATTATCCCGGTATGATAGAAAATGCAGTTGAAAGCAACTTTACAGGATGGATGCTGTTATCCCATAAAAAGCATGTAGAGGTATCTTCCACTCTCGAAGGATATGAGCCGGCAAACGCCGTGGATGAAGATATGATGACTCACTGGGCAGCAGCAACAGGCGATGCTGGTGAATATATGACCGTTGATTTTGGCAAAGAATGTGATATCTACGCTATGCAGATTAATTTTGACCAGCAACTTGATCCAAATGCACAAGGTGGTGGAGCCAGAGGCGGTCGAGGTATGGGAGGATTTGGCGGCGGCATGGGTATGGGAATGGGCATGAGAGGCGGCGCAGGTGGGGGAGCTCCTGTTCGTTATCAATCCTATACAGTACAGATTTCAAATAATAATGAAAACTGGTTAACGATTATTGACAAAAGTAATAATACGCAGGATCTGCGTCACGATTATATAGAGCTTGAAAAGCCTGCGAAAGCAAGGTATGTAAAACTGACAAACGTATTCACCCAGAGTGGAATGTTTTCAGTTAAAGATTTGCGTGTTTTTGGTAATCCAGGTAAAGCGAAATTTACAAAGGTTAAAGATATAATGGTTGCCCGCGACCTTGATGACCCGCGCGATGCAACTATTACATGGAAACCAGTCAAAGGAGCAGATGGTTACGTTGTCCGTTATGGAATCGAAAAGAACAAACTCTACAATAACTATATGGTTTACGATGAATATACAATAACCATTCATAGCCTTAATCGTGACGAAAAATACTATTTTGCAGTCGAAGCATTTGACAGCGGCACAGATTACTATAGAGAAAGAACCGAACAAACTATGGGACGCGGCGGCGAAATTGAGCTTTCAAGCGGTAGAGGCGGCCGAGGCGGCGGAATGGGTATGGGAATGGGAGGTTCATCTGTAAGAAAAATGACCTATGAAGGTGTAAGTGACTATGTATTTGATAATATCACACCTGGCTCATACACACTAAGACATACTTTCGGTCCCGTACTATGGACCGGACAATTGACCGAAGCCGAACTTATAGGTTCAGGCGATGAGCCTACCTTGACGGCTACGCTTTCAGATTTAGGGGTAGGAACAGAAGTTACCGGCAAGATGGAACTGAAAGTTGTCCCCGGAGAGCAAAGCGGCAAAATCATCGTGATATTTAATTACGATAAATAATTGCATAGTGAATAGAAATCCGCGTTCAGCCTGTGAGATACTGAAGGTGATAAATTATCGCCATGGTTAAAGTTATCTCATAGGCTGAATTTGTGTTTAAGTTTCTTAATTGAAGTTATTATCTTTTACTTTACCTTAATACTTTTGCGAGAAAATTAAACTTAAAACGAAAATTGAGATAATATACAAAAAAACAAAGAAGTATTTCATTTAGGAAAAGATGAAGTGAAGCAATCAAAAATATTTTTGTTTATGTTTATATTTCTCTCAATGCTTTTACTTTTATGGTTATATATAGACAAAGATGGTGCTTGTAAATCTCGCTCAAATGGTGCTATTTGTCCTATATGTCTCCAAAGAGCTTATATTTCTCAAAAGAAAATTTATAAATATACAATATTCAGGTCCATTAGACTTAATCATGATGATGTTGGTTTATATTATTCAAATAAATCAGATTCTGATTTATCGGAGATAACTGCTAACTTATATCAGGAAATTATAGGTCAGAAATGCAAGCACGATTTTAAGAGTTTGGGAGGTGGTGGAGGAAATTGGGGATTTTTCCATAGAAATGTTCATAGAGATTATGGAAGTGGTTATATAAAACGATTATACGGCCAAAGAGTAACTGCAATTGAAGCTTTATATGTGGCTTATCTAAAAACTAAAAATAAGGAACTGGCCCAAAAAACATACGCTATGATTGATTCAGCTTTTCCAATGGATGAAGATAAGTTGGAGATGGCTAAAGATTTGATATATAATGGAAATTTTAATAAAGAACTTTCGGATGAGGAAAAAACAAAATTGATAAGAATTATGAAATATGGTGAGCAAACTGAAGATAGTGAATATTTTGCCGAAATATTTTGGATGGCCCGCAAAATACTCGAATATGAGATATTTATACCGCGTCTAAAGCATATCCAGAACGAACAGGAATGGATTGAATTGCTTTCTGACATAGAGCAAAGCGATAAATTTGACTGATTCAACAATCAGTTTTGAAACAGGAATGAGTCTATTGAAAAATACAGGTTTTTTATTGCACATGACTTTCAACAATGTAAAATATTTCATATGTAAATTTTGAAAAAAAGTAAAGGAAACATGATTTAGAAAAGGATGTTGTTATGAAGAAGTTGTCAATTATTCTGTTGGTATTGAGTTCAGTTTTATTGATCTCATGCTCAAGTCTCAATTTTCTCTCAGGTTCGAATCCCGTATTGACCGTAGAAGGCGGTAAAATTGTCGGTGTACAGACTCCGACCAAGGGAATCATAGCATATAAAGGCGTTCCTTTTGCAGCTCCGCCGGTAGATGAACTTCGCTGGCGTGAACCGCAGCCAGTAGTACCGTGGAAGGGCGTAAAAAAAGCAGATACATACGGTGCCGCCTCAGTACAGCAGACATGGGACCCGGATAGTTTTTACGGCAGAGAATGGCAGGCCAGCGGCTCGGTACCGTTCGAGGAAGACTGTCTCTACCTGAATATATGGACACCCGCGGCAGGTAAAACAAATAAGAAACTCCCTGTCGCTATGTGGATACACGGCGGTGGGTATCGCGAAGGTTTCGGCTTTGAGCCGGAAATGGACGGCGGCGAAGATTGGGCCTCACGTGGTGTCATTTTAGTACAGATTACTTACCGTCTCGGCGTTTTCGGATTCTTCTCTCATCCTCTTTTGTCTGAAGAAAGCCCGAATGGCGTATCCGGAAATTATGGCGTAATGGACCAGGCCGCAGCATTGAAGTGGATTCATAACAATATCGACCAGTTCGGCGGCGATCCGGATAATATTATGATTTTCGGTCAAAGCGCTGGCGCAGGAAGTGTCCAAACATTATGTGCCTCACCAATATCAAAAGGCCTTATCAGCAAAGCAATAAGTATGAGCGGCGGCGGCTTAAATGCGGCAGGCGGCGGCGGTGGTAGAAGAGGAAGCATGACATTGGAGCAGGCCGAAGCTACAAACAAGACAATGATGGATAGTGCAGGAAAAACAACGCTTGAACAAATGCGAGCTCTTACGTTCGAGGAACTTACAGAAATGGCCAGCGGAAACGGCGGTCGCATGTTCTATAGCCCCATAGTGGATAATTATTTCCTTACCGGCTCATTCAGTGACATGGCACGTGCCAACGAAATTCCGGATGTCCCTTACATGTTTGGTGGTACCGCAAACGATATGGGTGACATGACAGGAGCTATCAAGGATTTCTGCGCCTTACGTAACGAACAGAGTTCCGAGCCTGTCTATGCCTATATGTTCTCAAGACAATTGCCGGGCAAAGACGGCAGCGCTTTCCACTCTTCTGATTTGTGGTATATTTTCCATGCATTCAGAAATAGCTGGAGACCTTTCACAAAAGGCGATGAAGAACTGAGTCTGCAAATGGTTGACTACTGGACAAACTTCGCAAAATATGGCAATCCAAACGGCGAAGGAGATGTAACATGGACTGCTTATACAAAAGAAAAACCTGAGTTCATGAACCTGGATGCAAACGAAGACGAAAAACTCTGCACAATGACTGCAACCCCAAAATTCCTCGGAGGCGCTTCATTGAGATAAAATTACAAGATTAAAACGAGTTCATTATTTTAGACAGGATGTACAGGATTTTCAGGATATTATTTCTTGTTAATCCTGTTATCCTATCTTTTTTATAGAAAACTTGCAAAATAATTATCTGCAATATAAAATACTCTTCGTGGAAATATCCTTACCTTCAAAATAAGAATGAAACAGGTGAAATAAGACTAAATTTGATAAATGTAAAGTGGAAAGGTTCTTTCTGCTTATTAATAAGTACTCAATTATGCAAAATACAACTAATAATGTTTCTGATAAATGTATAACATATATAAATAAATTCTGTTCTGTTTTGATTGCTGCTTTTGCTATTTCCATAATTATGCTTATTACAGGAACGATACTGGTATTTATTAATTTACATAGCAATCTAATAGAAAATCTATTTGGGGAATTTGGAATCATAATTTTTTATATCCTGCTTTTCTTCCCATTGTTCACTATTAGATTTATCATTCCTGCTCTGGGATTGCATGCATTTATGTCTTTCTTTTCGAACAGGAATAATATTGCTCAAATAATCAATGACAGGTCGTATGAAAAACGGATCGAAGCAATAGCTCCAAGGTATATGATTGTCGCATTTATTTTATCTGTGATTCCACTGATAAATATAACTTATTGTATTAATTTTAGTGTTGGTATATTGAACGACAAATACATACTTTTTCACTGGTCGATAATCGTGGCTTTAATGGGAATAATTACAGGGGGTATAGCATTTTGGCTTTATGGTAATACTTCCGCCAAATCTTATGGTCGTTACTTTTCTGCCGTTTCAGTTCTATTGGCCTCCTCAGTCACAATACTTTTATTTATTGCCCTAATTTGGGGGAAATTATATTGGTTATTTATGCTATTTAAACTTAATAAATGATAAAGTCCTTTTGTGTTTGCGTGGTGTATCAAGTCCCTTTCGTGTAAACCTGAAATGTTCGTAAAATATCAAGTAGTATAAAAGAACTAAATATCAGAAATATTTATCTGAATAAATTTCTTGCTCGATAATTATCCACAGCATAAAATACTTATTGTAAAAATATATTAACATTTAGGATAAAAAAGTATGGAAAAAGAGTTGCTCTTTATTACGGTTATAGGAGAAGACAAGAAGGGCATTGTTGCGAAAATCTCAATGCTGCTTTACGAATGTGACATCAATATCGAAGATATTAACCAGCGTATTATGGACCGTTATTTTGTCATGACCATGCTGGTGGATATGAAGGAGTCAAAATATCCTCTGGAGAAGGTCCGCGAAGAAATTGAAAAAATCGCGGAGGCCCTCAAATTAAAGATTCAGATCCAGCATGAAAATATTTTCAATAAGATGCACAGGGTTTAAAAAATGTCCATATCCGTAGAAGAAGTATTTGAAACCGCCAGTATGATTCTTCATCAGAATCTTGATATCCGAACAACAACCCTCGGGATAAATCTCAAGGACTGCATTGACAACGACTTCGAAAAATTTACCGACAATGTTTACAACAAGATTAAAACAAACGCCCAACGTCTGGTTCAAGCGGCAGAAAAACTCGAATCAAAGTACGGTATCCCTATCATAAACAAACGCATATCAATTACCCCGGTTAGTCTCATCATGGAGACCCATTGCACCCGGGAAAAATATGTTAGCATGGCACAAGCACTGGATCGTGCCGCGGCAGATTCCGGCATAGACTTTATCGGGGGATTCGGCGCCCTGGTCCACAAAGGACTTACCATGTCCGACAAGGTTTTGATAGAATCCCTGCCGGACGTATTTGCCGCAACAGAACACATTTGCTCATTCCTGAATGTGGGAACCAACGTAGCCGGTATGAACCTGGACGCCGTCAATATGATCGGCCATATGCTCAAGGAGACCGCATCCAAGACAAAAGATGCTATAGGATGCGCGAAATTTGTAGTCTTTGCCAATGCACCAGAGGATAATCCATTTATGGCGGGCGCCTATCATGGTATTGGAGAACCTGATATGTCCCTTAACATCGGCGTGAGCGGTCCCGGTGTCGTACACAGCGTAGTTGAAAAGAACAGGGATTGTGATCTAACCCAGTTGTCCGAAATCATTAAGAGAACAGTCTTTAAAATTACTCGATGTGGTGAACTCATTGGCCGTGAGTTGGCGCAAATGCTGAATATCCCGTTCGGCATTGTGGACATCTCACTGGCACCCACTACGGCCAAAGGTGACTCGGTAGCTGATATTATAAAAGCCTTCGGTATTGAAGCGGTCGGTGCTCATGGAACTACCCTTGCTATTGCATTGCTCATGGACGCGGTCAAAAAAGGCGGTGCCATGGCCAGCGGCAACGTGGGTGGATTAAGCGGAACCTTTATCCCTATCAGTGAAGATACCGGGATGATTGAGGCCGTAAAGTGTGGAGCACTTAGTCTGGCTAAACTGGAGGCCATGACCGCGGTGTGCTCGGTTGGCATGGACATGTTCGCCATACCCGGAGATACGCCGGCTGAAACCATTAACGCTATAATCGCCGATGAACTGGCGATAGGGATTATCAATAATAAGACTACAGCCGTGAGAGTCATCCCTGTGCCGGGTAAAAAGGCCGGAGAGTCCGTTGATTATGGAGGGCTTCTGGGCGAAGCGCCCGTCATGGAAGTGATACCATATTCGTCAAAGGATTTTTTAAACCGGGGAGGAAGAATGCCTGCGCCGGTTACGAGTATGAGAAATTAACAAAGACGTAAGCGTTCACAGAAAAAAATGTTTTGCCGCTTGTCTTGTAAAAAACGCACGATTGTCATTCCGCACTTGTTGCGGAATCTATAAAATAAACGAATATGGATTCCCGCCTTCGGGCTTGTTGCCAAAGCAGTTTCTCAAAACATTTATAGTGTTCTTATAATAATTCAATTCTATTTCGAATC
>JAFGPS010000183.1 GCA_016936075.1 Sedimentisphaerales bacterium
ATCGAACCGGAGAATGCCTTAAAAGAATCAAAACTACCTGTACCCATACCAGCATTTACAGCAATTTCTGGATTCTTTCCTATACCGCCTGCGATTGTTAGCAATGCGAAAAATCCTGCTACTAATGCTGCGACTGTGATTCCAAAAAGGCCGCCAAGAACAACGTCTTTTCTGTCACGGCTATTTGTAGCAAAGTCAGCGCCGGCGGCACCAGCAGAAGCGAAGAAACCAGCTGCGGCCTGTAATGCAGCAAAAGCCCCTAATCCTGCAAGACTAATCAGACCTATATTAGCTTCCGAAAGAGTAACTGAAGATTTAAAATCCTTCAAACCACCAAGATTTGCTAAACCGGCAATTATAATAATTAGAAGCGGAAAAATCGGCAACCAACTTGAAAGTTTTGCAAGCCAGCCAATTCCAACTGCGCCTACAAATGCAAGTGCCAATCCCCAAACAATACAAAATACCCAGAAAATTCCAGTGTTAGGTCCAGCTTTTGAACCTATTGCTTCCATGAAAAATAATGCGGCTGAAAAAGTAAATACAGCATGCCATCCAATCTGCAGGACACCCATTAACAAGCCTGGCATTAAGATTCCACCTTTTGTTCCAAAAGTAGAAGAGCCGACGACATACAACGGTAAGCCTGTTTTTTGTCCAAGCATTCCAGGGACAAAGTAAAGCACGAAACAGAACAGTGCTCCAAGAAACAATCCAACTACACCAGCCCAAAGACTACCGTATTGCAGAGATCCTGCCATACCTGCCATGAAAGGTACTGAAAGGAAAATTCCTGCATATGAAGGTGCCGTATTCTTATACCAGGGCGCACGATTCGCCTGAGGATTCGGCGATGCCATTTTTAAATAATCCGGTAAGACTCCATTAGACATAATCCTTGTCTCCTAATAAAAATTTTCTATTCAACTCTCCCCAGCACTATGCCGGGTAGCTATCACCTTTAATATCAATACTGATATTAATGATTTACTACTAACTCACCGTATAACTTTACTATTAGAATTGTTAAAATTCAAGAAAGAAATTTGTATAATTTATGAAATGACTGTTCATTTATAATGATTTTTCGAGCCGCTTATTTTCTTAACTGAGCAATGACTATCAAATGAGTATGTATAAGAACAACTATGGCAAATACCAGAGCTGTATAGCGATGTATGAAAATAAGAATCTCCTGCCAGTGTGTTCCAAAATATGGCAACATGCTTAAGATGATAGACATGATTAAAGGTAAAGCCAGGAAGACTATCAACCAGAAACTGATTTTCTGCCATACAGAAGATTCTATATCAGATGAATTATTGTCTATTTTAACAAGTGTCAATCGTTCGATAATTCTCTGTAACCAGGGCCAATCTTTGGTATTGAATACGCATTTCCCTGCCCACATCACTGCTAAGGCCGCAAGGCATATTGCAAGAATCGGTGCAAAAGTAGCATGAATCATAATTAAATAACCAGAAATATGCTCGCCTTTTACCAGAGTAGGATAAAAACCGGTAATTCCCAAAACTACAAAACTAAACAAAGCCAATAAATATACGAGTTTTCTTATTGCGCCGGCAAAGCTGAGTTTCTGATCGAGAAAAATAAGTGTGAACGCATGAACCAGTGTCCTTACCGGATGTTTTAAGCACTCTCGTTCAGGTCTTATTATATAACTTATACCTATGCCGATAACTGTAATTAAGAACGCATATATAGATATTTTCTGATACATATCAGTCAACTTTAATTTCCTTTGCCAAAAACTTTAGCAATACTTAACAAGAGCCTGAGTGCATAAAGCAATAACACACCGGCAATCACTAAACTACAACAAATGCAAACAATCTTCATCATTGGACGGAACACAAACGACCAGGCAAACGCTTTATTATAGAAAGAATCCAGTTCCTCGAATTCAATCATTTTTCTTGTTTCGAGCCATTCATCGGCAACAGGTGAATCTACTTTGACTTTGCCAAATAAGAATCCTGATTTTTCTTCATGGCAATCAGTACAATATCGAACTCCCAAAGCCTGAGCGGCCGGTCTTACATTATGTGCCATCGGCCAGAGATACGGCTTGGCTATTTCATGCTCAACCGAAACTAATTGACCTCCATCGTCGAGGTCGTAATCAAGACTATAGAGTTTACCCGCGCTAACATACGCGGCTTTACCTTCTACCTTTGCATTAAGAGCTATGATTGCGTCTTTAATCATATCGTTCGTAAGCTGTGGCCAGCCCTCACGATATGTCAATTCAAGCTTGTCCATAAGCGGCTTGATAACTTCCGTTACAACACTTATTTCTATAGGCTTAATGTCATTGCTATCAATAATCGCCCAGAAACTCGGCCATATCATTTTATGAGGTGCGATTTTGTCATTTTCTAAAACACCAGTCTGTTTAGCCAAAACAGGTGATATGATATGAGGTAACGCATCAGCGTCTTTATTTACATTTGGTGTGCCCAAGCGATGAGCACGTGAAGTTTTTGTATATACCGCTTCTTCCTTCGGCCAAGGACCTGAGTGACAAGCGGTACATGTGACTTTATCGAAGTGTACGCTCGGAATTCCGGGATGTTTTGGAATCGGTGCTCCAAGTCTGCCTGCTTCGGGTATATCGTCACCTTCAGGAAGATGACAACCTTCACATGTGCTCGAGGAAACCATAGGATTATCTGATTTTTCGCCCGGGTAACCTCTGATTATTTCATGGTCAAGACCATTTCTGTGACAATCAACACACTTCAAACCTGCGGTTAGATGTATATCTTCGTCCTGAGTCCATTTTTCTGTTTTATCGTTAGATTCTTCGAAAAGATTAGAGTGACAATAATAACATCTGTCATTTGGAACTTCTCTTACAATATCGATAAGAACTTCATCTTTGGAATTGAATGCTTCTTTTTTATAGGATACTTTTATATCCGTATCAATGAATGGATCATAGAAATCATCCATCTTCGCGGCAGAACCTGTCACCTCCGCGAATTCACTTGAAGCGGCGGCTGACCACCGGAAATTCTGATTAGATGATATCTGAACCGAATAACCTGTTACGCTGCCCATATTCAGACCATAATGGCCATCGTGACATGCAAGGCAATTTATTTCAAGTTTTCCTGATATAAACTGACGTGCGAAGTCGTCTCCTTTGGTCATTGTAACTTCACCAGGTCCACCGCCCGGCATGTGTCTGCCAAATATGCTGGTGAATTTAAATTCCGACAATCCTATCTGGTCTGGTTTGTACGTTCCCGGCCAATCGCGATATGAAAGAGGAATCTGGGTACAAAGTTTCGAATCGAAATATACCCAAGGCTGTCCCGGTCTTCCCGAAGGAGCGTTACTATCGGTTGCGTTGAAGTGCCATCCATGCTTAATTGAATCATAACTATGACATTCGCCGCATGTTAAACGAGTTGAAAAAGGCAAAGGTTCTTCTGAATCAGCTTTAATTTGCGAACCCTTTTCACCATCTTCATTTTTTTCAGGGAAAAGTGGTATGATATGAACCGGAGCTTTCATGCTGCCGTCACTCTCATCGCCAAGAAGCGGTTCAGGCATTTCGCTTTCAGCTGCAATAGCAAAAAGACCAAATGTCAGCAAACAGATAAATCCAATTAATAAAGTTGCTTTACTCAATTTATAATAATCCCTTATTCAGTTCATCAAAGTAGAAAATTATCTATAAACAAATTTTAAGCTTTAAAGTCTTCTTCTTTGAAATCGAGTCTCTTACCTGCTTCGATTGCTTCATTGACTTTCAAAACGGTTACCGCTGTTTCAAATCCGATTTCAGCGGGGCAATTCAATTTTCCTTTACCTCTAACTGCATCGAAGAAATTCTCAAGATGCGGCTGATGATATGCCTTACCTTCCATAGATACTGGAATGTCGTAGGCCGGTGGTTGTGGTGATTCACGAACATCAAGAACAACACCACTATCTTCGGTAGCTTCAGGTTTCTCTTCTTCAATCGCTGTAATATATCCCTTTTCTGTCCATGGCTCCCATTTTGCGGCATCAACCCAGGCTTCACGATATATAGTACCACGTCCTTTAGCTTCTGAAATAACAAGTGTGCCTTCAACGCCCATGAACTGCTCGAAATAACCTTGTGCGCTGTTTGTTGTTAATGTCTGATAAAACGCACGTACAGTTCCAAGCTTTGTTTCATATTCATAAATTGCCATAACATTATCATACCAGTCATGGTTCTTCCAATAGTCTATACCGCCGCTTGCCATGACTGATTTAGGATTAGCACCGAGGAACCAGCTATATATATCAATCTGATGTGAACCAAGATCAACGATAGGACCGCCACCGAGACCTTTATACCATCTCCAGTTTCTGAACTGCTGCATTGATTCGAAACCGTATTTTTCAAGTGTTGCAGTTTCCATTTCTGTATCTCGAGGAACTGTCAAATCTTCACAAGAATTCTTACCCCTGTTCCACTGACCATTAATAGTTGTAATCTGCTCCATCAAATTGGCTTCTTTTATCAGCTTATTATAACAATGATGATAACGCGGATTACTGCGTCTTTGATGACCAATCTGAAGGAGCTTGCCGCTTTTCTTCTGGGCTTCCACCATCTTCTTGGCACCTTCGACGGTGTTAGACATTTCCTTTTCACAGTACACATTTAATCCAGCTTCAAGACAGGCACAGGTATGAGGTGAATGCCAGAAATCCGGTGTTGCAATAATAACAGCATCGAGGTCTTTCTGGTCTGCGAGCATATCCTGATAATCTTCATAATCCTTGAGATCATGTCCCTGCGATTGGAGAATACGTGAAGTTCTTTTTAGATTATATGCTTTCCAGATATCACAAACCGCTTTGAAACGAATACCAGGTATATCCTTGCAAGCGTTCAAGAGTACCTGTCCCTGAGACCCTGCACCGATTAATGCGACATTCAAATCATCCGAAGAAGCGCCGCTGGCTGCCTGAGTAAAAATATAAGGTGAAAAAGCCAGACTTGCACTTACGGCGGCTGAACCTTGAAGAAAACTACGTCTGTTTATACCTGTTTGTGATGTTGTGTCTTTCATTTTTTGCAATAACTCCTATAAATTTTTTAGAACTCGCAATATAACAGGCAAATTTTTTATTGTCAAGTATGCATTTTTGCCATCTATCGCGTTTTTAAGCATAAAATCTACACATTACTACTATTAAGACGTTATTAAGAAGGGAAATAATATCAGATAACCCTAATATTTCAAACTTTTCCTGATAATTATTCGCTGATGGAGTTTCCGCAGGGCGCCAGACGCCCTGCGGCTACATTCCATATTAACTCAGATAGCAACCGTGTTCCCTCTAAGGCTTATCCTTAAATTGCATACCTGGATAATTACTCAATTTTATGAGCTTCTATTAATTCTCAGTTGCGGCTGGTTTCAGCGGTTTTGGTGTCGCATCTACTTCCAAATCACCAAGAGCGAACTGAATACCTCGAAGGTAATGTTCCAATATTGGTGCAGTCCATGTTACAGCGTGATTATGACCGAGTGAACAATAAAATACACGTCCTTCGCCCCAGTTTTTAATCCAGGATATACCTGTATCTTCATCTGTAGGTTTCTGACCGCGGGCACCTTTTGTCGTTTCATCGCTCATATCGAGGCTCATTAAAACAAGCTGTTTTTCGCGCTGATACAAAGGAGGATCAGTACGATATATTTCATCGTAAAGCTTGAAACCTTCACCTTTGAATGGAACCATTAATGGATTGTCCGGCTCATCGATTTTTACTGCCCATTGATCTCTGCCGTTATCTGTCCATGGGTGGCCGGAAAATTTACCACCTAACATTTCGCTTGCTTCCGGCCATATGTAAGCTCCAGTATAAAAAGCATCTGTACCGGCATGAATTGCCATAATACCTTTACCACCTTTTATAAAATCCATCAAAGCTTTGCATAACTCAGGTGTTTTGTCCGGACTGAGTGGCAAACTTACTGAATTGTTCAGGCAAACCGCATCGAACTCTTTAAGATTCTCTGCGCTGAACATATTAATATCACTACTTACAACCGCAGTGAATGCACCTGTTTTTTCACCCATAATTTCCAAAGTTTTATTCCAATATGGAATGCAGGTGTGATTGAAAGCACCCTGACCAAGAATATCAATTACAAGTAACTTTCTCGGCTTTTTTGGTTCGACTACTGCTTTTGTAGGCATAGCCTCTTCCATTTTCTGGATCTCTTCTTCAGAAGGACCTCTTTGCTGCGGGGCTCCGTTTCCTCTACCCATACCCATTCCTCGGCCCATATTCATACCTGCACCACGACCGGCACCTCTTCCACCCCGAGCTCCTCTGGGATTGGCGGCGTCGGCAGCAAATGAATTTGAAGCCTGCGACATGATAATCATAATCATTACACCAAATAATAATGTTTTTCGCATTTCATCATTCCTTAAAATCCAATTTTAATTAAATACAAGATACAGCCTCTAATAAATAAAGGCTGTATCTATACAAATCGTTTCATTTTTTCTCAAATTGTGCATCAAACGCAACCTGTGAAGGCTTGAAGTCTGCGGCTTTAATAAATGCACATGCTTCTTCAGCGCCATGTTCACGGTCCATCCGGCTGTCTTCCCATTCAATAGAAAGAGGTCCCTGGTAACCAATATCATTGAGAGCTACGATAATTTCTTCAAAGTTAATATCTCCGTGACCGATTGAACGGAAATCCCAATAACGTCTTGGATCAGCAAATTCGGTATGACCGCCGAATACACCAACTGTACCGTCACCGTGTCCCCACCAGGCATCTTTCATATGAGCATGGAAAATTCTGCTTCCGAAAGTCCTGATGAATTTTACATAATCGACACCCTGATAACCAAGATGGCTCGGGTCGTAGTTGAATCCGAAACATTTATGATTCTTTACAGCTTTTAATGCACGCTCTGCTGAAGCGATATCAAACGCTATTTCTGTAGGATGAACTTCAAGAGCGAATTTCACTCCTTCTTCCTTGAAAGCATCGAGAATTGGTAAAAATCTTTTCGCAAAATCATCGTAACCAGCCTGAATCATAGCCGGTGAAACAGCTGGGAATGAATAAAGAAGATGCCAGATTGAACTTCCGGTAAAACCGCAAACAACTTTTACACCGAGTTTTTTCGCTGCTTTGGCGGTTTTAATCATCATCTTAGCGGCTCTTTTACGAACACCTTCAGGATCACCATCGCCCCAGACATCCGGAGGCAAAATTCCTTTATGACGCTGGTCGATATTATCACAAATTGCCTGACCGACAAGATGCGATGAAATTGCCCAAACTTTCAAGTCGTATGCTTTAAGCATTTCTTTCTTGTCTTTGCAGTAAGAATCACTTGCCAGCGCGGCATCCACATCGAAATGGTCACCCCAGCAGGCCAACTCTAATCCATCGTAGCCCCAGGCTGAAGTCTTTTTTGCTAACTCCTCAAGTGGTAAATCCGCCCATTGTCCGGTAAACAGCGTTACAGGTCTTGCCATTTTTTTCTCCTTATCAATTAATAAAAATTTTATATCAAATAAATTTCCATTTTACTTTTAATATTATAATGGCTCAATCCAAATATTGCGAAACCATAATATATTACTATGTTCCTGCAAAAGAATCGGTGCCGGATCAGGACCTTCCTGTTGACCCGCGCCGGTTTTATTTGGTATTTCAACATCATTATGAATTGTTATACCATTTTGCACAACCGTAATTCTTGCATTTTTAACTTTTGTATTACCTTCAAATTTCGCCGCGTGGAACGTAATATCATAGGTTTGCCATTCGTCAGGCTTGGCACAGGCGTTTTTATCCGGTGCCTTAAATTGATAAATCGCACCGCAATCATTATTTCTCGGCTCGAGACCGTATGAGTCGAGTATCTGAACTTCATATCTTCGCTGAATATAAACGCCGCTATTGGAACGCGATTGTCCTCGAACATTTGCGTCCATATCAGGATATTTGAATTCCAGGTGCATTTTGAAATCGGTGTAGTTATCTTTGGTCATAATTCCGCCGGAGCGAGGTGTTATTTTCATTGTGCCGTCTTCAATTTCCCAGCGAATAGGCCCGTTTCTCTCGCTTACCCATTGAGAAAAATCAGTACCATCGAAAAGTACTACTTTATTACTGGATCCACCAGTTTCGATTGATACATTTGGCGGATTAGCGTAATCGTTCCAAACACGTTCGATTTCTTCAAGATTTGGCTTTTCTTCATGCACAAATAATCTGTATTGGAAAACATATTCTTTGCCCGGCTCCATTACCCATTCACCCGCTTGTGAAGGAGCAAAATTAAAGAACACATAATTATCAGGCTCCGGCCAGATTCGCATTGGTTCAGGATGTTTATAATTTTCCGGGTGACTGTAAATTGTCACACCTTCCCATTTACCATCAATTACTCCAGCGACATCACACCATCTTGCTGTTGTAGCATGACCATCTGCACGAGTCTTGCCTTCACTGGTTAAATATGCAGAATTTGCACCTTTCCATTCTCTCGCACCGCGGAAACCAAAACCGCCATAGCGATATTCATCCTGAATCAACGGTATATCAGTAATATTTTTCTGGGTAGATTTGAAATCGACTATCCAGTAATCTTGATCAAGACCTTCTCCATTATTATATACTCGTACATCCCAAATTTCGTCGAGTATTACTTGTTCACCTTTCGATGTTCTAAGACCAATATGTTCCTGCTCTGCTTGAAATCCACCAAAAATATTGCCTTGTGCGGTTGATATAAATTTTGAAAAGCGAACGGTTCCGGAACCATCACCAACATTCCAGAAGTCAATCATTTGTCCTTCATAATGTGTATGCGTCCAGGGCATCCAGATTCCCATATGATGAATATGGTCCGGCGGATGAATATCAGTCAATATATTACCTTCAGGCGACCATAATGGATGAATAAATCCGCTTCTATCATATCGATTGCTTGAACCTGCCGGCGCTGGCATAACCGCATATTGATAGCTTAATATATTTGCATCGCCGCGTTTTAAGGTTAATGCTTTATCATCTTTTTGCACAGAAATAAATGCCCAGTCAATACGTGAGTCATAATTTGGATAAATCTTAAATACTTTATTTGTTCCAGCTTCAGTCTTTCCTGATAAGCGAAACCATACTTTAGGAGATTTACCTGCTTCATATTGAGCAGGAATTACCATCTCATTACCCCCTCTAACTTCCATTACAACAAATGGTTCTTTTTCAAAATCAAATTCTATATCATTAGTACGTACACATACAGGTGTATCAATTCTATCGTAATCACCTGCTTCGACTGTAATTGTCGCGATAGGTTTCGTTGTAGTGGAATTGGCTGATAAAATGCGTGAAGGCAAAACAAAAACAAGTATCACAAATAATAATGGTACAAGTTTTTTCACTATTGGGCTCCTTAAAACTTTAGATAATGGTCTTTATAGTCTGATGAGCATTCTGAGTATTATATCTTTTTATACCGTTTCGGGCAAGACAAATGGTTCTCTGTACGAAGATTTAATAAATTCGTTTGCCTTATCGGAATTTTCGCCTGTAAAGCATTCCTTAGCTCGGTCATAGGTAAACTTTTGACCTAAAACGAAAGGAGTTTCTTCGATATTTACTCCATTGCCTTTGAGTTGTTCGAGCATATCATTAAAAGTATTCACCGCATCTTCATGCTCTGCAATATTATTACGAATCTCCTGAACTGAAGCTTCCTGACCCGCTCTAAAAGCAATATTAGCCTGATGACACATTACGGTACTCAAATGTCCGATTTCGATTTCAGCATTCAAATCTTTATTACTGTTTTTACGAAGAGCATCAATAAAATTCTGAGCATGAGCCGAACCCCCGTCTCCTCTATATTGTGCAATACGCTCGTCGTTATTATCATATGCTCCCCCGCCGCCTCGAGATATTCGCACGGAAGCGTTTTCGCACTGTATATAATTTCCATCTCTTCGGCCAAGATATATCGCTCCGGTATTTCCACCTTTGCGTTGTGGATCAGGTAAATTACGAACATCAATAACAATTTTCAAGCCGTCGTATTCCATTATCGAAAAATGCATGTTCGGAGTTTGGCCGTTATCATCCCATGCAAAACGATTTCCGATAGCCATTACACTATTGGGAACATCATTCCAACCTAATATATGGCGCAAATCATCAATATAGTGAATGCCCCAGTTGGCCATATCACCATCGCCCCAGTTCCATTGCCAGTGCCAGTCATAATGAAATTTCTTTCGCATAACAGGACTCATCGGTGCAGGTCCCGCCCATAAATTATAATCAATATAATCTGGTACAGGCTGAGGCTCGGTTACTTTCCCTATAGGTTCGCGGGAATTTAATCTTGAGCAATGCACCCATTGCACCTTACCATATTTTCCATCCTGAATATCTTTAGCCGCTTGTTGAACTGCCGGGCATGAACGATGCTGCGTTCCAGCCTGTACAATTCGATTGTACTTACGTGCGGCCTCAACCATTTTTCGGCCTTCCCAAATCGAATGGCTCACAGGCTTTTCCACGTACACGTGTTTTCCTGCCTGGCATGCAAGAACGGTCATTAAACTATGCCAGTGATTCGGCGTAGCGATAACAACCGCATCGACATCATCACGGTCAAGAATTTCACGAGCGTCAGTATAACCATCAATACCAGGATTACTTTTTAATTTATCATCGAGAATATGTTTGTCCGGATCGCATACAGCGACTACGTTTACGCCTTTGAGTTTCTTAAATTGATTAAGATGCTCACCGCCTCGCCAGCCCAAAGCTATAATTCCAATTCGGATTTCATCATTGGACCCACGAGCACCAGAGGCGGGATATCCCAAATAAGACATGCCTAAATATGAACCAGCGGCGACAGAAATGGATTTTTTGAAAAAATGACGGCGATTGATTTTTTTAGCCATGGCACCTTCCTGATATAAAGAACTTGATATTGCAATTTTGATTAAAAATGAATTTTATAACTTCCTGCAATTAGAATCAAGAATATATTGGAAGATTTTATTTGGCGTTTTTTGTATTTATACGGTATTGAGCACGAAATTTGATATGCAGTGCAACATATCAAAAATCAAAAACTCTCCATGAAGGCGGCGTAAGTTCCGGAACATGCCATTTACTTTTGCAATTATGACACTTTTCTGTATCAAGCCTTCTTGGTTTGCCACAGTTCTGACATGTAACGAGAGTGAGTTTGGGTTGTGTAATTCTATATGTAATATAACTTGCAAGACCAAAAAAAACGGTTCCAATCACCCAGCAAATTCTTTCTTTATCTGGCAGCCCTATACTCCTGGCATTTTTATCAATTAATTTAGATAAAACTATAGATAAAAATAATGAAGGAAACATGAACAAAAAGCAAAGAGATAATCTAACAATAAAGTATTCATATACATCCCTGCCTTTCATTGCGACAAAAGAGTTCGGCAAAACAAATAACGCTCTGTATCCGGAACCGGCTTCGAAAGAATTAGCTGTAAAATATGAAGCCATTAACAGTGAAGTAGGTTGCAGACTTTCCAGTACATATTTTATAATAGTCAAAGTCGAATTCCAAGGCACCTCAAAATATATAACTTTTCCAACTGATTTCCCATAACCTGAAATACTTGAGTGTGCTGTATTTATTTGCGTTCCATTTGCATCGGATACCAAAAGATTCAGATTGGTGCATTCTCTATTCACAGCCGCGACCATCATACCAAGATATTGTTTTCCCTGATCCAGATAAATTGGTTGAACGCGATAAGCAAGCAAATCCTCCGGTTTTTGCGAATGACTTTTTCCTGATTCAGCTAATGTATTATTCGTAAATAACAATCCGCCTTTGCCAGAGATTTCAAGCGTTTCTGTATCAAGCAAATCTATTCGATTGTTTGCGTTAAGAACAGGTAAATATTTGGCTCCGTAAAATACAAAGTCATTCCAAGCAAAAGTCCCACCTTGAATATTTGTAAACAATCCTTTTTCTAAATTTATATTATTGGGATCAGTTATACATGGGGAACCTTTAAAGTTAGAAATAACTGATGAGTTTTTAATTAACCAGCCAATCTGAACAGGTTGATGTTCATCATCTTTAGCTAATTGCGGCCCAGTGGTTATTATTTTGCTGACATAATCAATTTTATAAAAACGTCTTAAAGTTTTATCATACACTACCAATTTATATCCTGAACTGGTCCTATCAAGGATTAAAGATTCGAATTTTCCAAGCTTTTCTTCCGGTTCTTTTGAGATACCGTTAGGACCGGTATAATATCTTATTGCACTTCTATCTTTTCCTTCACCTTCCAAAACGTGATTAACTATGAGACCGGATTTTTTGTCGAAATACAAACCATCCCATTCTTTACGAATTAAACTCGTTCCGTAGATATTCGAACTATTTTCTTCAAAATCTCCTAATGGTAAATAATCATTAGTACCTATTTTTTTTAAAGAAGGATATTGAAATTCTACTCTTATAGAAGAATGCTTTTGTACTATCGGATCATTCTCAATTTCCTCAGGTATAATTCCTGAAGGACGAACGTCA
>JAFGPS010000184.1 GCA_016936075.1 Sedimentisphaerales bacterium
TAATGATATGCAACATGAAGGACATTCTATAGTTGATGTCTTTCAGGATTCAGGAAATATAGTTATAGAAAGCGACTCTGAAAGAGTCTCTCCTCTTATCAGTCAGGCGGGAGAATTTGCTCTTATTATCGATCCTCCAAAACCGCCGGAAGTGGTAAAGAAGGTAGATCTGCGGCAACCTAAGGTAATTCCATCGCCTCCTGCTTTAGCACCAAGACCGAGTGCTAAGTTTAAGCTTCTTTCGACCAGTTGTAATCGTGACCGGCCGGAGGATTCTGTTGCTTTAATTGATGAGCCGGGTAAAGGTGAGCATTGGGCTAAAGTCGGTGACTTTATCGGTAATTTTGTCCTTGAAAAGATTGAGCATGGAACTATTATATACCGTTACGGCAGCCAAGTAAGTGAGATGGCTGTAGAGATTAATGCTCCTGTCCGTATAGCACGGGAAAGTGTGCCTCCCTTCGGTCAGAGCACTCAGTATCGAAGACAGGTGAAGAGAAAAAGTATTTTAGGATTAGAATAAATGATTAACCGCGGAGAACGCCGTGTTCGCAGAGATTCAAATAAAATACTAAATTCTAATTTCTAAATCTCCCATGGAGCTCGAGGGGCCTAAGCAATATTAAATATTAAAGTACGAATGTTCAATAGACTCTGCGTTCTCAGTGAACTCGGTTATAAGTACCATAGGTGCGGCTAAAGAATTTTGGTTCCGGCTACGCCGCGATTTGTGCTTTTTAGCCGCTTTTCCGAGTCAAAATCTATGGATATTTCCTTAAATTCAAGTCAAGTTGGTCTTAAAATCCCCCGATATTTATTTCTGTATGCGGTACTTACATATACAAATGTATCGGCCAACAGTATGGTCCGATAGAAATGGTATTTAGCGGATAGGATTTAAGGGATGAAAGATAAGTAATAGGTATAGTACAAGATAACGTATATTAGATTAAAAAGTTTATTTAAAATACGTTATTTGCTATTCCTGTATGCTATTACTTATATTTTAGATGTTATGGCACGAATATTTGGTTCAAAAAAAGAAGAGCCCCAGGGGCTGAATCTCGTTGATGACTATTCAGAGAATGACGGTCTTGAAGAGATTTGCGGACTTTCCCATTTATATTCTCCAGAGCAGGATTCTGCTGTGCATGTCAGGGATATTGCTGATGTTTTGCAGGAGATGGAAAGGATTACCGAAAGTCAGCTTTCTGAGATCAGAATGCTTCACGAGCAAACAAATCAGGACGTTCTGAAAATAATCACAGAAAAAGATTTTGCTCAAGAGCCTGATATTTCATTGGCTCGGGCCAATTTATACCATCTCGAATTCTTTGAAATAGATTCAGAGAAGATTGATAAAGAAGCTTTCCATAAACTTGATCTGGAGTATATCAGGAACAATCGAATTATGCCGATAGGTTTCAGAGATGAAAAACTTCTTGTTGCGACAAGTCATCCAGGGGACCTTTTCGTTATGGAGGATGTAAAACGACAGACCAAAATGGAAATTGAAACAGTTGTTTGTCTTGACAACGCAATTGATCAAATATGCCAGTCGCATAATAATGACAAGGTCGATTATAATCTTGATGAGCTTATAAGCGATATGACGGATGTCGAGATTATGCAGGATGTCGATGAGGTATCCGAAGACCTTGAAAAAATGGCGGGTCAATCCCCGATTATCAAATTTGTAAATTATCTAATCAGCAACGCGGTACGCGAAGGCGTTAGTGATATTCATATCGAACCGAAAGAAAAGTCCATGAAGACGAGATACCGTATCGATGGTATCCTTTTTGAAACAATGCAATCTCCTATGAAAATGCATCCGGCTATTGTTTCCAGAATTAAGATTATGGCCAACCTGGACATTTCCGAAAGGCGTTTGCCGCAGGATGGGAAAATAAAAGTATCAGTCGGTGGAAGAGCGATTGACCTTCGTGTTTCGACTTTACCGACGAATCACGGCGAAAAGGTCGTTATTCGTGTTTTGGATAGTAAATCCATTTTAAGAGGACTTGAGCAGCTTGGTATGGAAAAGGATATAGAGGAAACCTTCAGTGAACAGGTTCAGATGCCTCATGGTATCATGCTTGTTACTGGTCCGACTGGTTCTGGTAAAAGTACCACATTATATTCTGCTCTGGCCCAAATGGATGGAGACACACAAAATGTTTCAACTGTTGAAGACCCGGTCGAATATGAACTTGATTTTTGCAACCAGGTCCAGGCTAACGAGAAAATAGGTCTTACTTTTGCTTCGGCGCTTAGAAGCCTGCTTCGTCAGGACCCGGATGTAATTATGATTGGTGAAATTCGTGACAACGAAACTGCTCGTATTGCGGTACAAGCCGCATTAACGGGCCATTTGGTTCTTTCGACTCTACATACGAATGATGCGCCGAGCAGTGTTACAAGACTTGTTGATATCGGAATTGACTCATATTTAATTGCCGCTTCTCTGAATGCAATTTTGGCACAAAGACTTATACGAAAAATTTGTCCAAAGTGCAAAGAAGTATATCAGGTTTCTGATAATAAGCAGAAGTATATTGAGAAAGCCGGAATTGCTCCGGATCAGCTTTTCCATGGTGTAGGTTGTGACCAGTGCAGAGGCTCTGGCTATGTAGGACGAGCTGGTATTTATGAATTACTGATTGTAGATGAAGCATTCAGGGACATGATTAATAAGGACTCATCGATTAATAGTATGAGACAGGCATTTCATGAAAGCGGTCGCAGAAGCATGTTTGATGATGGAATGATAAAAGTTAAACAGGGTATTACAACAATCGAGGAAGTCCTGAGAGTAACACAGGTTTATGGTACAACAGAAAGCGAAGATTTTGCTGAGAATTATAGTTCACATTAATTGGAATTGGATAAATAAAAAATCATAATAAAGTTATTTATAGAAGAAGATTAAAAAGATTATGCATTTAAAATCTTTCATTATCGGTTTGTTTTTTTTATGTATCGGTGGCGGTATGCTCTGGTGGATTGTTTCCGAACGTCATGTTCAGGAGCAGAAATCAGAGGAATACAAACTTAAATACGGCTCAGAAACCAGCGAATATATTAAGTTGTATGATGAATGGCTGCTTTTACCCGTTGATGAACGTACCGAGTTGCCAAGCGGTTTAAACCTGAATGCCAACAAGCCGCATGAGCAGATTTTACAAGAGCAGCAGGAAAGATTAATTGCTGACATGGATAAATTAGCCGCCGGGGAAATAACAGTTTATCCGATTGCAGATGAATTTTATGGTAGAGGCTGGGAAGATAAAATAGAAAAATATAAAAAGCAAAAGGAACAGATGGAGTTTCTCTATAGTGTTTCTATTGCTTGTGCGTCTTCAGGAGGCTTGCTCACGGGTTGGTCTATTTTACTTAGCATTGCAAGAGCATTGATAAAAATGATTTCAAAATTAAAACAATCAATTTCCCACGGGAAAAAAGACAAGGAACAGACAGACAATACAGATATTGAAAATATAGATGGAACAGAAAAAGAGCAGAATGAAAAATTGTCTTCAAGTGAAAATGAAGAGCAGCAAAATGATGAACATTTCAAGGGTATATCGAATGTTCTTGCTAATTCTGGCTGGCAATATGCAGGTTCGTTTAACGGCGAACAAAAACAAAGACTAAGACAGAGAAAACGTATTCCTGCGAAAAATCGGGCTATAGATTCTGATAGCTCGAAAGAGAAAGAAGCTGTTAAGGCAAATTCTGATTCTACTCAAGGCAACACAGACGAAAAAATCAGGGATACAAAACCGGATATTGTTAGAAGAGAGAAGAAAATCTCAGAAAACAAAACAGAAAGCGAAACAGTAATTAAGAACGATATTGACGTAACCAATGCAAAGGGACAAACTCACCATATCGATACTACTTTAAAGGACCTAACTCAGCAGGTATCGGCAATTCGTGAATATGCGGCAAACCAGCAGAATAGGTTAGAAAGACTTCAGGATGGTTACGACTGGAATATTATAAAGACATTTTGTCTTAGAATTATTCGTTGCATTGATAATATCGAGAAACGTATATCACAGATATCAGATGAAGACGTACAAGTAATTCATCTTGAGGAAGTTCGAGACGAGTTAGTTTTTGCGCTTGAATCGAGTGGTATCGAACAGTTTGAGCCTAAAGTAAATACTTATTATCGCGGCCAGGAAAAAATTGCAGAGGCCATAAAAGAAAAAGCTCATAGTGAAGATCCCAATAAAAAAGGGAAAATTGAGAAAGTTATAAAACCTGGTTATCAGTTTTATATCGACGAAGATAATGTGAAAATAGTACGTCCGGCACAAGTCAGGATATTTGCATAAAAAAAGCAAATGACTAAAGCGGGAATGAATAGGTGTATTAATGGAGGTTAGCAATGAGTAATATAGTGGGAATAGATCTTGGCACGACTTTTTCGGCATTGGCAATGCTGAATACTATCGGCAAGCCGGAGATTATCCCAAATGCCGACGGCGAGAGAATTATGCCGTCTGCTCTTTTCTTCGATGAAGAAGATGCAGATTTGATTAGAGTCGGTGTCGAAGCAATTAATTCACGTCATCTCAATGCACAGAGAGCCGTAAGATGGATAAAAAGGCATATGGGAGATGCTGATTATCATAAGACTATAGATGATAAAGACTGGAATCCTGTCGAACTTTCAAGCCTTATCCTGAAAAAACTTAAACAGGATTGCTCTGTCGAATGTGGCGAGATAAAAGATGCTGTTATTTCCGTACCTGCTCATTTCGATGAAGTTCGAAGAAAAGCAACTATGGACGCAGGCGCAATGGCGGGATTAAACGTTATTGGTATTGTAAACGAACCTGTAGCGGCGGCATTGTATTATGCGACAACTCGAAGAGTAACGGGCAAAGTGCTTGTGTATGACTTAGGTGGTGGTACTTTCGATGTGACAATAATGGATGTCAAGGGACATCAGATGGATATAATTTGCTCGCAGGGAGATCATGCTCTGGGAGGTATCGATTTTGACAGGAAAATTCTCGAAATACTTGAAAAAAGTTACCAGGAAAAATTTGAGGGAGAATTAATCTGTTCCGAAGAAGATCGCGCAAAATACGAAGATGAAGCGGAAGATATTAAAAAGACGCTTTCACGTCGTGACATTGCAAAGAAAATGTTATATGGTAAAGACGGCAGCGTGAGAATTGAAATTACACGCCAGATGTACGAAGAAGCAATTGCGACATTACTCGAACGTACGGATATTTTGGTCGAAGTCGCTCTTCAAGAAGCTCATCTGAAACCAGCTGATATTGACACCGTACTTTTGGTCGGTGGTAGTACAAGAATGCCTGTGGTCCAGGAAAGGCTGAAAAAGCTTTTCGGATTTCCTCCTGAAACCGCAGTCAATGTCGATGAATGTGTTGCTCTCGGAGCCGCTCTTCAGGCTGGCCTTATAAAGCTTAGAGAGCATCCGGAAGATGTTCCGGCTGGTATTGCAAGCGGCTTAAAGGATATTAATCTAATTGATGTATGTAATCAGAGCTATGGAACAATTTGTGCTCCGATTGACAAAGAAACAGGTAAACGTGTA
>JAFGPS010000185.1 GCA_016936075.1 Sedimentisphaerales bacterium
CGAAATAGAATTGAATTATTATAAGAACACTATAAATGTTTTGAGAAACTGCTTTGGCAACAAGCCCGAAGGCGGGAATCCAGTTTTTAAACTTTGGATTCCGCATCAAGTGCGGAATGACATAAGGAAAAAATTAAACTTATTTAATTGAAATGTCAGTAGATATTAGCTAAGAAATCGGTTTTATAATAATTGTAGGATTGATTAAGGAGGTTTCGTTATGTTGAAGCAACACAAAATAATGTTCTTTTGTGCATTTTTATTTCTTTTTTTGTCAATTTTACCTGTAGTACATGCGCGGCGTGGTTCGAATTTTGAAACTGACCGTGATGGCAGAATAATCCGCGGCAGGTTCATCGGCGGATCTGCTCCTATCGTTTCTCCTGAAGTTTTGCCCGACAAGCGAGTTATCTTTCGTTTGCGCGCTCCAAATGCAGCACAGGTAAGAGTTACCGGAGAGATTCTGCCGAGCCAGAATGATGGCACAATGACTCGCGATGAAAACGGTGTATGGTTAGTTACGATAGGGCCGCTTGAACCTGATGTTTACGGGTACTCATTCAATATTGACGGCGTAACAATCTCTGACCCATCCAACGGCTGGGTATTCGCAAGCGTGCGAAGCAGTTCACAGAGCGGAGTTTTTGTTCCCGGTCAAGGAGCGGAGTTTCTGGAAGTGAAAGATGTTCCTCACGGCGATGTGCGTATAGTTTACTTCAAGGCTGAGTCTGTAGATAAGGTCTGCCGCATGCGAATCTATTTACCACCCGGTTATGACTCCGGCAAAGAACGTTATCCAGTTTTGTATCTCACTCACGGCGCGCCGGAAGACGATACAAGCTGGACCGATATAGGTATGGCAAACATTATCATGGACAACCTCATCGCTCAAGGTAAAGCCAAACCTATGATAATAGTCATGCCGTCCTATCACGGATTGGCTCCGAATGCCTCACCGGCGAGAGTGCAGGAAAATTATCCTTACTTTGCAAAAAGTTTTGCATTGGATATTATGCCGTTCATAGAGAAAAATTATCGAGTGATTGAAGCTCCTGAAGGGCGAGCATTCGGGGGATTGTCACCACCTGATGTTGTGCCGGATGCAATCATTCCGGTTCTCAACAAGATTGGCTACTGGTTGTGTACAAGTAACGGCTTGCGCGCGGCTCGTATGGAATATTACGACAGGCAGTATCCGGGCGTGCTTGATGATCCCGTCAATACAAAGCGAGTTAAGTTGCTAATGGGTGATGGCTCCGACGCTATGACATATACTGAGTCACAATACATGGCCGGAGAATTTAAACGCCGCGGCTATGATGTCACTTACTATGAGACTAACGGCACACATAGTTGGCGATGGTTCCGCCGCTATCTGAACGAACTTGCACCAAAATTATTCCGTTAATATGACAAAAAGCATCAGTCCAGCATTTTTGTGCCGGTGAAAATAAGGTTCGTTTGTTGCGGCTGCTGCATACCGGGAGGGCCCATGCGGCGACCGGTAGGGGCTACCACCTCCATTTTGAGTTTATCATCATCGAAGCTAAACTTAAAAGTATCAGTAGAACCGGGATTGAACATCGAAAGATAATAAACTGATAGCTCATTTTCCGAAGTCCATGTACAAATACCTGCTGTATCGACTGGAGTGACTCCCATTTGGTTGGGATAAACTGTTCGAGCTATCGAGAGAGTTCGGTCGGTTTTTCCGATTAACCAGTTATCAAGCCCGAATGGTATGTTGTGAATTGCGCTATCTGTAACAAATGTAAGATAGCAATTTCCTGAAGCATCAAATCGGAAAAGGACATTATTAATTCCCTTTGTATTTTCATCCATCTGATACCGTTGAGTACTCATTGTCACTTTGTTGGAAGTGGTTCCTTCAAACGGCCGTTTTATTTCGTAATCCGCGATTCTTGAGTTCAGGTCGAATGATTTATCTGGTTTGAGTTTCTTGTCACTCATATCCGGCAGCATTTCGTAAATCAGACTATCGAATCCTGCCTCGTCCCCGATTTGGCTATGGCAGGCCAGAACAAAATCGTATTCGGGAATCACCATAATCAGTTGGTTTTGCCCGCCGATTGCGCGGTATGAATTTTTTCTGCCCATCCATATCTGGTAGCCGTAGCCCTGTGCCTGGTCATCTTTAGCGTTGGCGATTTGTTCTTCGGACCATTCGGGGTGCTGGAAAATATGCGGCTTCGTAGCGGCTTCTATCCATTCGGGATTCAGTAGCTGCTCACCGTTCCACTTTCCTTTATTAATAAGGAACAAGCCCATTTTAGCCAGGTCCGAAGTTTTCATATGTGAACCGCCGTTACCCATTGGAATTCCATCGTTATCCATTTCCCAAACTACATCTTTAATATCAAGAGGCTCGAGAAGACGCGGCTTGAGGTATTCATGAATAGACATGCCGGTAACTTTTGTAATGATGTGGGAAAGCATATGAGAAGCCGTTATGTTATAAGCAAAAGATGTCCCCGGCTTATGGGCGAAAGACGCCGCAAGAAACGAACGAACCTGGCTCTCTCCAGAACCTGCATATCTGGTGGATGCATGACCGACTGACATAGTCAACAAATGCTTGACTGAAAGCTCGGCTAACTCTGGCGAAATCGTATCGGGAAGCAGGTCAGGAAAAAATGATGTCACTTTATCCTCGATATTGAGCAGGCCTTCCTGAACAGCAAAACCGACTGCCGTACCGGTGAAGGTTTTCGTAGCGGAATACATTGCATGCTTATATTGTGGTGCATATGGTGACCACCAGTGTTCTGCTATCACTTTTCCATGACGGAGCATCATCAGGCCGTGTACATCATAACCTTTCTCTTCGACCTGCTGAAAAAATCGGGCGATTGTCTCAGATGGAACACCTTGTTCTTCAGGTGTACTTCTTACTAATCCATCATCATAATTGTATGGCGATTGAACTGAAAGCGAAGAGGAACATCCGATTACAAATACGAACAAAAAAACTAATAATAAAGTGAAGAGCAATTCAGAATGCGAAAATCTTACTTTCATAATATCGCCTTTCGTATATAAGTTGCAGTTTTATTTTTCCCTAATTGCTTTAGGATTTATTACGTGGGGAACTCGCTTGTTTTTATAAAATTCGATAATATTGTTTGCTGCTATTACGGCCATTTTATCTCTCGTCTCTTTATTCGCTGAGCCTATATGCGGCAAGACTGTCACGTTATCCATTTCCAATAAAGGATTATCCGGCAGTATTGGTTCAGGATTCGTAACGTCAAGTCCTGCGCCCCATATTGTGCCGGATTGTAAAGCTTCGATTAGATCTTTTTCGTTATGAACCGAACCTCGTGACGTGTTAATGAAAATTGATGTAGGTTTCATCTGTTTAAATGCGTCTTTATCAAAAACACCTTGCGAGTTGCTATTCAGTGCGCAGTGAACTGAAAGTACATCACTTTTTGCAAGCAAAGTCGTAAAATCAACATATTCAGCGTTCAATTCTTTTTCTGCTTTGGGATTTGGTTTGCGGTTGTGATATATAACTTTCATGTTATACGCGCCGATGCATCGCTTTGCCATTTCAGAGCCGATTCGTCCCAGTCCGAAAATTCCCAAAGTTTTGTTTGTAATTTCAATACCCAAATCAGCAGTCGGCCTGAAGTAACTCCATTGGCCTTTTAATATTTTTTTGTGCAAATGCAGAAATTTTCTCGAGGTAGCAATCATCAATCCAAATGCAATATCAGCGGTTGCCTCACTCAATACATCCGGCGTATGTCCTATGGGAATACCTAATCTTGTCGCTTCTTCCACGTCGATATTGTCATATCCAACGGCAAACTGCGATATAATATCCAGATGCGAGCACTTGCTAAAAAATCTTTTATCTAATTTTTCAGTGATTGTACAAAATAACGCGTTATGCTTTTTTGTATTTTCAATCAACTCTTCCTGGGACATTGGCCTGTCCTCATTCCAAGTGGTAACGGAAAAACCAGCCGCTCTTAATAATTCAGCTCCTGTATCAGGAAGTATTCTTGCAAGTAATACTTTTATAGTGTCCATAGTTTAGATGTGTGTTCATAAACCTTTTGAAAGTTAGTACTTAACTCTAAAGGAAACAAAGATATAACTTTTCTTTATTCTTTACAATTACAATACGATTTTTTACTACCTTGATACCTGCTTTTATGACAGCTACTAAACAGGTTTCCTTTATCAAGGTATTTTAGCAGGGAATAAGCATGTTGGCAAGTTGTTTGGTTTTCGAATTTGTAGTTAGGATGAATTAATGTTGACAGGCAGATAAGATAGATTTAAAATGTCATTTATGGAAAAGAGAAATATTTATAAAGGAAAAGAATGATGGAGAAAGCAAAAATCCTTATTGTAGATGATGATCCAGATATTACTGAAGCTATGAAAATAGTCCTCGAGAATCACGATTATGTAGTAAATAGTGTCGAAGGCATCGAACAGGCAATGGAAAGCCTGAAAGCTGAGCGCCCGAATTTGATTATTCTTGATGTAATGATGAAAACGCCTCAGGATGGCTTCATTCTCTCAAGACAATTAAAAGATGATGACAATTACAAAGATATTCCAATTCTTATGCTCACGGCGGTACAGGAGAAAACAGGATTGGATTTTGCACCAGCGGCCGGTGATGAGACCTGGCTGCCGGTTGATGAATTCATGGATAAACCAGTTAAACCGGATATGCTTTTAAAGAAAGTGGAGACACTTCTGAAAAAGGCATAACTTAAGGTGAGCTGTATATGGAAAGTCTGCTCAAAAGCACAAGGCGAATACAAAGTGCCTGCTGGCTTGTTAAGCTCAGGTGGGCAGCTATTGCTGTTCTCGGTTTGGGAGCTTTCTTCGCCAAAAGAGCAATGGGAGTATCATTACCAGAAAGAAAACTTTACTTTATTACAGGTGTATTGTTTTTTTATAATTTTATTCTATTTGATTATATCCGACAGTTAAAATGGGGAGGCAAAGAACCCTCTACAAAAACGATTAGCAGGATGATAATGTTTCAGATTTCCGCGGATCTTTTTATTTTGACGGCTATACTTCATTTCTCAGGTGGCATAGAGAACCCGTTCTGTTTCTTTTTTGTTTTCCATATGATAATAGCGAGTATTCTCTGCTTGAAACGCAGCAGTTATATTCAGGCGGCGCTTGCAATTTCCCTTTTCAGTCTTATCGTTCTTCTCGAGTGTTTTGGGATTCTTAATCACTATGAGTTAACGGGTTTTGCCGCACATGGACTTTATAAAGATTTTACATTTATAAGCGGCACACTTTTTGTATTTTCATGTACGCTTATTCTTGTAGTTTATATGACGACTTCTATTGTTGAGCAGTTGCGCGAGCAGGAAGAGGGCGTTGAGCAGGCCAACGAAATGCTCGAGGAAAAGGACAAAATTAAAAACGAATATGTTTTGCGTGTCACACATGATATAAAAGGGCACTTAGCAGCGATTGAAAGCTGTATAAATCTTGTATATACCGAGGTTGTTGGCCCGCTCAATGAAAAGCAGAAAGATTTGGTCGGCAGGGCGTACCGCAGAACTTTAAAGTGTATGTCTTTTATCACTGCTCTTCTAAAAATAACCCGCCTGAATCTTTCCGGCAAATTAGAGAAAGAGATTGTTCACATTAATAGAGTCATTTCAAGTGCGATTACGACAGTTCAAAATCGTGCCAATCAAAAAAATATTAGTTTAAATTACGAAGGTACTGAAACTGTTTATGATATTTTAGGTGAGCAGGTTCTCATCGAGGAGACTCTTACGAATCTACTGTTCAATGCGATTAGATACACTCCTTCTGGAGGTCGTATAGTTTTGACTGTGAAAGACAAAACCACCGAATACCTGATTCAAATAAGTGATACCGGCATTGGGATTCCGAAGGGTGATGAAGAAAAAATATTTGAGGAATTTTACAGATCAGAAAATGCCAAAAAAGCAGAAAGAGATGGAACGGGACTTGGTTTATCTTTCGCAAAACAGGCAATCGAAAAGCACAGCGGAAAAATCTGGGCTCAAAGCAACCCAGATGGGGGCTCAACTTTTAGTTTCACTCTACCCAAACCCAAAGATAGCATACCCAAAAAGTAAATAACTTTCATTGAGGGAAAGGGAAGGTGTCAGGTCTATTTATTATATTGAGATTCGTAATGTCCTGGTTTTAAGCGTTTAGTGTGAATTGTGGAGCAGATAGTTACTTTGCGAGACAAGTAATCAGTATTGATTCTGTTAAATTGTGTCTATAAAAAGGGATATATGAAGATTCATGTCCATTCAAATTCATTCATAGTAGGATATTTTCGCAATGATATAAAAAAAATATTATTTTTTTATAAAAAGTTCTTGACATAAAAAAGGAATAGGTGTATTTCAAATATAGTTTGTGAATGTGAACACAAGTACTAATAGAATTTAGGGTGGCTTGTCTTATGAGATATAGCAAAATCCCAGATGAAACTATTAGGCGTTTGCCGATATACCTTCGAGGTTTATTTCTGGCATCCAAAGAGGGAGCCACAAGCCTGTCAAGTACAAATCTTTCTAAATTTATAGGGATTAATCCATGTCAAATCCGGAAAGATTTTTCCTATTTTGGTTACCTTGGTGTTCGAGGAAGCGGCTATAACATCGAAAAACTCCTTAAAGAATTAAAAAGTATATTGAAAATAACCGTTGTTCAGAAAGCCGCACTTGTCGGTGTTGGAAATCTCGGTTCAGCTATTCTTTCTTTTCCGGGTTTTGAGATGTATGGGCTTAATATCGCGGCCGCTTTTGATGTTAATCCACAAAAAATCGGGAAAAAAAAGAATAATGTCAAAATTGAGGACGTATCGAAACTGTGGATTTTGAAGAAGAAGAAAATCCATCTTGCGATACTCGCTGTTCCGACAGAAACAGCGCAAAGCATTACTAATAAATTAGTTAAGGCAGGAGTTAAAGGTATATTAAATTTTTCTTCCTGTTACTTGTCAGTTCCGAAAAAGGTTAAGGTCATTACAACTGATATTGCAATGGAACTGGCTCGTCTTCCTTACTATATATCTGCTGGTTAATTTAACTGGGACGAATTTGATATTTGATTATGTGACAATTTTTGTAAATATAAGAAAATAGAAAAGATATATAAAACAGTATTATTTTTTGGGATAAGAAAATGCAGACTGTTTTTATAAGCCAGTTGAAACCTTTTTTGGATGCTCTCGCTTCACAGATTGAATTATACATTCCAAAGAAAATTGAGGCCCATTTTGTTTTCAGCAAGTATAATCCTGAAAATAGCAGCGAAGTTGAACTGAATAATATCCGTGCTTGTACTCCTGTGAAGGAATTTTTATTTCCATTGCGTGAGCTTGCCGCGATTTTCCCGGAGCCTTTAGACTTGAAGGATATAAAACCGTTTGCAATATTCGGGCTTAAGGATTGCGACCTTCGCTCAATTGAAATTCTCGATAAAGTATTTAAAGAGGATGAATTCGAGGACCCGTTCTATATAAAACGCCGGGAAAAAATGTTTATTATCTCATCGGATTGTTTCGATCCTGCCCAAAGCTGTATTTGTAATTTTTTAAGCGGTAAACCATTTTCAGAAGGTGGATATGATTTGAACGTCTCGAAGGTAAGCGGCGGTTTTGTAGTCGAGTCCGGCTCGGAAAAAGGTAAGCAGTTTATTAATGATAACTCAGAAATGTTTGCTAAAGTATCTGAAGATGTTTTAGCGCAAAGACAGGCTAATCGAGAACAGGCTCAAAAGCAGCTTGATAAACAAAATACAGAATATAAGCTGGATGCGCCGGTACATGAAATAGTCCAGCAAAGTTATGAAAGCGATGTTTACGACCAGGAAGCGGCTACCTGCGTGGAATGTCAGGCATGCACTCGTGTTTGTCCTACATGTCATTGTTTTTATCTCTACGATACGAAACAGAAAGAATATTTCGGAAAGATGAAAATGTGGGATAGCTGCATGAGGCTTTCTTACGCAATGGTAGCAGGAGGAGAAAATCCGAGAAAAGTTCTTGGTGACAGACTGCGACATCGTTTCATGCACAAATTCTCTTATTTCCTTGAAAGATACGGAATCGATATGTGTGTAGGGTGCGGCAGATGCGTCGATGCAGAAGCAGGACAAGTCGATTTACGCAAAGTGCTTAAGAAATTGAATGATGAACTTAATGTGAAGGTAAAATAAAGGTGATATTTTGCAATGAATAAAAATCTTTACCAACCTGTAAACGCTGAAATTATTGATATTATAGAAGAGTCTCCGACAATCAAAAGCTTTGTAGTGAAACCTCAGGAGAGCTTCAAATTTGACACGGGACAGTTTGTGGAATTAACTTTACCCGGTACAGGAGAGGCGCCTTTTACGCCGTCTTCGTCACCATCACAAACCGAAGAGATGGAAATTACAATTATGAAAGCAGGCAAAGTTACCGCTATGCTGCATGATTGCGAGAAAGGCCAGAAAGTCGGAATACGCGGGCCTTATGGTAATGGCTATCCTATAAATGATTTTCTTGGCAAAGAAGTATATATCGTAGGCGGGGGTGTCGGATTGGCACCAATCAGGTCACTGTTTCTTACCCTTGTTGACAGGATAAAGGATTTTAAGTCTGTTGTGTGCAGATTCGGAGCGAAAACTCCCGCTGATTTCATTTATAAGAATACGCTTTTCGGAAAATGGCAGAAAATCAAGGGAGTCGATTTAAAGCTTACTGTTGACCAGGCAGACGGAGAATGGAAGGATAATGTCGGTGTGGTGACAACAATTCTCTCGCCTGAAGATGTGAATATAAAAAACGCGGTTGGTGTGGTTTGCGGCCCGCCGATAATGATGAAATTCGCAACACAAAAACTGCTGGAATTCGGTTATAAACCTGAACAGATATATCTTTCAATGGAAAAAAATATGAGTTGCGGCTTCGGCAAATGCGGCCATTGCATGATGGGTAAATATTACGTATGCAAGGACGGGCCAGTTTTTTCATACGATATGATTAAAGACCACAAGAATATCTGGGCTTGAATTTGTGCTGAGTTCCGTGTCATGGGCTTCCAGCCCATGAAGCATGGCCAAGATGGCCATGCCACGTTACATAGTGCGTTTAAGAGGACGTAATTATGAGTGCTAAGTTAATAATAGATTTGGCGAAAAGCATAATTCAGGAAGAATCCGAAGTGAAATGTTCGTATAAGCACCATCCTGAAAATAAAGGATTCGATTCTTTGCTTGAAATGATTCGCTTTGCATTAATCTGCCGCAGGTGTGAGTCTGCTCCATGCGTTAAAGCTTGTCCGCAAGGTGCGCTTGAAAAAGTACCTTCTCAAAAGCACGATACAGGCATTCTCAAAAGAGCGAATATGCTTTGTACGGGTTGCGGCACGTGCGCAATAGCGTGTCCGTTCGGGACGATTTATACTGATTTGATTCCGTTTCCATCGAGTGTTTGTGATGTATGTAAAGACAGGTTGTCACCGGGTGAAAAGCCGCTTTGTGTTGAGACTTGCAAGGATGGCAGTATTGATTATGCGGAAACGAAAATTAGGGGAGATTTGACTGAGGTTTTTGATAACATCGTTGTGAAGATCTCCGGCGGTGTTGCATGGGAACCGTTTTTAAAAGAAAAGGTAAAGAAATGAGTCTATTTACCGTTTTATTCTGGATATTAGTCCTACCAGTGACCATAGTTCTCGGATTGGTCGCGTCATGGATAGTTCGCAAGGTAAGCGCTCTTGTACAGTGGCGTGTCGGACCGCCGCTGTTTCAGCCTGCTTATGATGTTATGAAGTTGATGGGTAAGGAGATTCTCATACCTGAACAGGCGAACAAATCTGTATTTATGATGGCGCCTCTTGTTGGATTGATGGGAGTGCTTTTGCTTTCTTTGGTATTGTGGAATGCTTTAGCAACGCAGAAAACTTTTGTTGGAGATGTGATTGTCGCGATTTACCTTATGGTATTACCATCACTTGCATTGATTCTTGGCGGCAGTTCAAGTGCCAGCCCTCATGCTTCTATCGGAACGGCAAGGGAAATGAAGCTCGTAATGGGATATGAATTACCTCTTGTACTTGCTTTTATTGTAGTGCTCATAAAAACGGGCGGCGAGTTAAGTTTAACAGGTATTTCTCAGCAGGTACCGGTTCTTAGCATTTCCGGAATGTTGTCGTTTATTGTTGCTCTATTGTGTGTACAAGCCAAGTTGGGCTTCGTACCTTTCGATATCGCTGAAGCTGAAACGGAATTGGGAAGCGGCATATTGATGGAATATTCAGGCGCATTGCTTGCATTGTGGAAGGTTATGCATGCTGTTATGCTTGTGACGCTTCCTTTCTTTTTGATGATATTATTTCTTGGCGGCTATGGTACAAATCATTTAACTGGAGTAGGTGCTATAGCCGCTTTTGTTTTTTTAGTTATCTTTGTCGCAGGGCGTTACATGTCAGAACGCAGTAAATTAATGGATGTTATTGCTCTGCTTAGTTTTATAATTGTATGTATTTTGGCGGGACTTGGAAAATACGTACTGATTCTTGTCTTATTGATTCTCATAAAAAATACAAACCCGCGTTTAAGAATTGACCAGGCGATGAAGTTTTTCTGGGGTATTTGTACGATTACTTTAGTTATAGCAATTATCCTGGCTTCGTTAGGTAATTATTATGGTATTGGCTGGCTTTAGTGTTGTGGCATGGCCATCTTGGCCATGCATGCATGGGCTGGAAGCCCATGCCACTAAGCTGAAGGATTGAATATATGAGCTGGAAAATGTGGTCATTGAAAAAATCGATATGGGTCTTCCACGTTAATACAGGTGCATGTAATAACTGTGACATTGAAATAGTAAATTGCCTTACGCCCAGGTATGATATCGAGAGATTTGGAATCAAACTGGTTGGTTCGCCGCGACATGCGGATGCACTGTTGGTTACAGGAGTTGTAACTTGTCAGGCGGCACCACGTTTAATTGAAGTATATCGTCAA
>JAFGPS010000186.1 GCA_016936075.1 Sedimentisphaerales bacterium
AGTTAAATCAGTACGTATTACAGCATATTCTAACTGGAGAGATAGCCCCGCACATAAGAAATTCGGTTTGAGTGAAGTTCGTTTCACATACATTCCTGTTTGGGCAAGAAATTTTTCTCCTGTAGATGGTACAACTGATGCTGACTTTGATACTATCCTGACATGGCGAAGGGGTAGAGAAGCTATTACTCATAATGTTTACTTTGACACAAATGAAGTAGAAGTAACAAACAGAAATGTCACACCTGTTTCTGTAGATGTGAGCAGCTATTCACCAGAACTTTGTTTAGGAAAAACTTACTACTGGTGTGTTGACGAAGTCAATCCTGATATGACACCTTCTGTATGGAAAAGTGATATCATGAGTCTTTCCACGCAAGAAAGTATCCTTATCGATGGTTTTGAGACTGGTTACGGAGATACTGGTGATGATGCAGTATATAAGACATGGCAGGATGGAGATATACTGAACGATTCATCAAACGGTTCCTTGATGGGCAGGTCTTCCCCGCCATATCTACAAACTATTAATCATAGCGGCGGCCACTCTGCACCTATGGAATTTCACAATGTAACAAAAAGTTATTCAGAGGTTATTGCAGATACGTCAAAACTATTAAATGGTTCTGACTGGTCTATTGGTAAGCCAAATACCCTCGAGATATGGTTTAGAGCAGATTCAAATGATGTAAATGAACCTGTTACCGACCAGCTTTATGTGGAACTGAACGGCGGCAGTAAGGTAGTCTATGATGGTCACGCTATAAATATAAGGAGACCGGTCTGGTCGAAATTTAAAGTTCCGCTGGACAGTATCAATCTGGATAATGTCAGAAGCATTACAATTGGTGTAGAAAAGATAGGTTCGGTTGGTGGTCAAGGAACGATTTAT
Organism: Sedimentisphaerales bacterium; assembly: GCA_016936075.1. Classification (GTDB taxonomy): domain Bacteria; phylum Planctomycetota; class Phycisphaerae; order Sedimentisphaerales; family Anaerobacaceae; genus JAFGPS01. Next base: position 893 of record JAFGPS010000186.1, read on the forward strand.
CTGGATGACATTCAACTGAAAAATATAGTACCAGTAGAACCTGTGGATCCTGGTACGGATAATCTGATTGCTTATTACGCAATGGAGAACAACGTTCTGGACAGTTCGGGCAGTGGTATTGACGGCACATTCATTGGCGATCCGACCTATGTACCAGGCCCGTTTACATCTTATGGTCAGGCACTGGAATTTAATGCAGATTCAAATGAAGTTGTTGACCTCGGTTTGGCTGATCCGTTCAACTTTGAAGGCAGCTTCAGTATAGCTTTCTGGGCCAATATCCAGGACTGGGGCACTGGATGGAGTCATGCAATGGTAGCTACACGAGGTGAAGATGTCGGATTCTCGATCCGCAGAGGTGGCGATTGGATAGCTGGTTTGCAGAATAAATCTGGTACAGGTCTTTCCTTTACAACAAGAGGTATTTACCTATTAGATCAAAATAATAGTGAAGACATGATAGCCGATGAGCCGATTATCGGCGAATGGACACACATTGTCTGTGTATTAGATAAGGAAAACAACGTCAAGAGTGTTTACTTTGACGGTGAACTTGTCCGGACTTCTGAAACAGAACCGGATGCTGCGCTCATTGAATCTAAAACAAATGCTTCAATTGGAGCCAGGGCTAATAGTGATAATAGCGGATTTGAAAACTTCTTCGATGGCATGCTTGATGATGTTAAAGTATATGACGATGCGTTATCTGCTGGCGAGGTTAAATATCTTTATGAAAACTAAGAATAGAATTTAAGATATGATATTTAGCTTATTATTACGGATTATTTCTTTGTAAAGTAAAAAAAGATCCCCGCTGGCTTGTCAAAATAAGTAGTGGGGATCTTTGTTTTATATGGTTTTAGTATTAAATTTTAGATGTAATAGTCTGTGGTTCCGATAATAAATTAAGTCTGAAATTCATGGTATCCTCCTGTTTTATACAAAAATCCCAGCCTTTTAGGCTTTAAAAGGATTGTTGAATATGTATTATTATGAGAAAACCCTTATGTATGAGCAAATTCTTCCTTGACGAAAACATAAAAATATGCTAATTTATATAATGTAAATGTAATCTATGGAGAGATTTTTTTATGCAGCTTTATTTTAAATTTGAAAACAATTATATTTTTCGTGATTTGTAATTATTGTTTTTCAGCAGTTTTTATTATAGGAAGGAGGTAAATGGCAGTTTCAGAAGCGTATACCAAGGCAATTGGATTCCAAATCATTTTTTTGACGCAAAATTTGTTCTGATTTTTTCAGAAATATGATTTTGTATCCTCTTTATTTCACTAAAAGGAGGTTTTGGCCTATACATAATATCCTGGATTGTTATTTTTCGGATTTTATGAATAATAGTGAAAAGTAATTGACGAAATTTTAATCGAATAATGCATATCTGAAAAAATATAGTTGATCATAACTTTACTGTTTTATTTTATGTAACAAGAAAATTATTAAAATTATGAATAATGTGTTAATGTGTAATAAATGGAAATATTTTGCTTCTTATCATGAGACGAACTGTTACGAGAAAGGAAGGATTAAAGATGTTAAAACACAAAATATTCTATAAACAATATACTCTTATTGTGATCGCTTGTTTAATCACAATGTGTATTTGTTCAGTACCAGTTTTTGCTGAACAGGAGTTAAGAGTCGGTTTCATCCCAGGATCTGGAGATGATGCTGGCGATGAAGCTGATGCATTTGCGGCAGCCGAAATTGAATATGAAGAAATTGGAACAGGCGATTATACATTGAGTAACTTATCGCAGTTCGATGTAATTGGTATTGATGTCGTAGCCTACGACGGCAATCCGGATCTGAAATCTAATTATAAAGTAGTCAATGACTATGTTAAAAATGGTGGTTACCTGGTTACCCTCGATTATCAGCAGGATAGCAGTTGGAACGAAAATTACTTGCCTTATCCACTTAGTCTTTTTGATGATGATATTACAAACTCGCGTGAAGTTACATTGGCAGAACATCCTTTATTCGAATTTCCGAATGAAATCACTGCTGAGAAGCACTTTGCAACGGACCTTTGGGGGCTTAATCTTTATTTTGCTGATGGTGCCCATGAAGTGGATTCGCCCTGGGAAGTACTCGTTACAGACGTAACAGAGGGATGGCCCCTTGTTGTCGGAGCGCCGTATGGAAGAGGATATGTTGTTTTTAGTGCTTTGCGTACTCTTCAGTCATTGACAAATGATACCGAAAGTCAGGAAATTATTGAATTCTTACAGAACTTATTGTTCTGGAGACAGAATCTTGGTAATCCCTCAATAGCTGCTTCGCCCAGTCCTGCAAATGGTGAGAAGGATGTTTTTAATACTCCTATTCTTAGCTGGGTACCCGGAATTGATATCCAAAAGCACAATGTATTCTTTGGCACAGAAGTGAATGATGTTAATGATGCAACGATTGACGAGCCGCTTAGTACAACCGTATCTCCAGGTCAGGCGCTGGATGTAAATTATTATGAACCCGGTACTCTCGAATATGGAAAGACTTATTATTGGAGAGTCGATGAGGTAAACATTCCATCCCGTCCCGGAATAAATAAAGGAAAGATATGGAGTTTTACAGTTGAGAAAGCTGCATTAGATTTACCATTTGCAAGCATAGAAAAGGTTACTGCAATAAGCAGTGCAACCGGCTACGACCCGTGTGATACAGTAAACGGAGCTGGTATCGATCCGAACTTCCCTGATCAACACTCGAACGGTACAGGTGATGCGTGGGCAAGCTCAGGGACAGATGAACCGAATAATGTCTGGATTCAGTATGATTTCGA
>JAFGPS010000187.1 GCA_016936075.1 Sedimentisphaerales bacterium
CTTGGAAACCTCAAGTCACTAACTCTTGCATGGATTATGTTTGCAGACGATAATGAGCAAAGACTCGTCAGCGGCAATGCTGGTACTGCCGGGGGCTGGGTTGGAAAAGGTTATCATGACGATTATGCTACTGGGATTCAATTGCCGGAAGAAGACCAAAGAAAAGCAATGAGAGTAGGTGCATTGTGGAATTATACTAAAGAAGAAGGTGTTTATAAATGCCCGACAGGTCAGAGAGGCTCTCTTATTACTTATTCAATTATGGATGCAATGAATGGTCTTCAATCGTATAGAGATCCAGGAAGTCCTTTCGTGAAAAACATGATGAATATCAAGCGTCCTGCCAACAGGCTCGTTTTTATTGATGAAGGTTGGCTCACTCCTGACAGTTTTGCTGTTTATTATACTCAGAAAGTGTGGTTTGATACGCCGCCAGTCAGACATGGAAATGGAACTACATTCTCCTTCGCAGATGGTTCTTCTAACTATTATAAGTGGAGAGGAAGTGATACTGTACAGATTGGTAAAGACAATGATACAACCCAGCAAACTGATATCTCACCAACAACTGAGGATGGATTTAAAGATCTGGCGTTCATACAAAAAGGTTGCTGGGGTAAGTTAGGTTACGAAGTAAAATAAATATCAACATTAGTTTACTTTAAGTCATACACAATAAAAAAAAGGCGGAAACTATTCCGCCTTTTTTCATTTTATTATAGAACCTTATCAGATTATAAATATTCGTTATATATCAGTTTTTTGGTGCTGCGTTCATTTGGGCGGCCAGAAGGATATAACGCAACCTGTCAACGCTCAACTTACTGAGATATTCTTCAGTAAAATCAAGTTTGAATCTGCCATGAAAGTTTTTGATTATTTTTGTAAGTTCGTTTTTGCTCAAAGACGCTATGTTTGTCCCCTGCTTATCGAAATACGCTGCTGATACCATTTTTTATAATCCTTTAATAATGGTTTCTTATATTGTTTCTATATACAATCCTATCGTTCCGGCAAATCAGCGACTTTTGTTGATTATAAAATTTATCTTTATAAAACCTTAAATTAGCTTATTATTGGCCTAAATATTTTTTGTGATTTTTACGCAGGTCTGAAAACTTTATACTATGAAAACAGAAATACTTAATTATGACTTACCCGAAGAACTGATAGCACAGAAGCCGCTACCCGTTCGAACAGACTCGAAGCTGCTCGTGATGAACCGCTCAAACGGCAGTTTTACAGACAGTACTTTTAACAAGTTAAACGAGTATTTATCACCCGATGATTGTCTTGTTCTTAACGATACAAAGGTTTTACCGGCTCGATTCTTCGCAAAACGTGCTTCCGGAGCAAGTCTCGAAGGTTTATTCCTGGAAGAATCCCAGGACAAAATCTGGACTGTATATTTAAAAGGTTTGCGAAAAATCAAAATTGGCGAAAAGGTTCATTTGCTTGATAAGCAAAAAAATGAATTATACAAAGCCAAACTAATCGAAAAGCCCGGCGATGGTAAATGCCTCCTGCAAATCCAGTCCGACGATTCATCTCTGGATATCCTTGAGACAATCGGATTCCCACCATTGCCGCCATATATCAAGCGAGACGACAATATCGAAACAGCTCAATCGGACAAGGACAGGTACCAGACTGTTTACGCACAAAAAGCCGGAGCCGTCGCGGCCCCTACCGCCGGTCTGCATTTTTCAGATACTTTTATCGAACTGCTTAAAAAAGAAGGGATAAAATTTGCCAAAGTCACTCTGCACGTTGGCGCGGGAACATTCAAGCCGGTAACAACCGAAAATCTCGAGGACCACGAAATACATGAGGAACGCTTCAGTGTTGACCAGGAAAATGCCAACCTTATTAATGAAGCAAAAAAATCCGGCTCAAGAATAATCCCAGTCGGAACAACTTCAATGCGAGTTCTCGAAACGATTGCAAAATATTCGCAAGTAGAACCGATAGAATCTTCAACAAAGTTATTTATAACACCCGGCTACAAATTCAAAATATGCGATGCGATAATCACGAATTTCCATTTGCCAAAATCATCATTACTGGCGTTAGTCGGCGCGTTTGCGGGACTGGATAATATTATCACGGCATATAAGCACGCAGTCGAACAACGTTACCGTTTCTTCTCCTACGGCGACGCAATGTTTATTTGCTAATACAAAAAAAGTGGCACAGGTTATAAAGCCTGTGCCACATGATAATGCTAAATTGTATTTTCAAGTATTGCTTAGATGTAAGAATTCAGATAGTTTTCCAGCAATTCCTGTTTGCCGCTTTGTACTTTTGGCTCACCATTCTTGATGATGTAAGCTTCAAGTTCTTCGAAACCAAACTTCTTGGATTCAATATTTTTACCGAGTTCTTCGCTCCAGCCTTTGTAACGGTCTGCTACGGCTTTATCGAAGGTTTTCTCTTCAATCATCTTTGCTGCGTTCTTAAGACCGCGTGCAAAAACATCCATTCCGCCGATATGTGCGTAGAACAGATCGACTGGATCGATTGACTGACGTCTTACATGTGCATCGAAGTTTAGGCCGCCGGTAGTGAAACCGCCGCTCTTGAGAATGATGTACATTGCCATTGTTGTTTCATAAATGTTTGATGGGAACTGGTCAGTATCCCAGCCGAGAAGCAGGTCGCCGCGGTTGGCATCAACTGAACCGAGGAAATTATTTGCAGTGCAGAATGCCAGTTCGTGACAGAAATCATGGCTGGCTAATGTAGCATGATTTGCTTCGATATTCATTTTGAAATAATCAACCAGGTCGTATTTCTGTAAGAATGCAAGGCAATTACCGGCATCGAAATCATACTGATGTTTTGTCGGTTCTTTTGGTTTTGGCTCAATATAAAGCTGGCCCTTGAAACCGATTTTTTTCTTGTAATCTACTGCCATTTGTAAAAGAAGAGCAAGATGGTCTAATTCCATCTTCAGGTCTGTATTGAGTAATGTATCGTAACCTTCTCGGCCACCCCAGAATACATAACCTTCGCCACCGAGTTCTTTTGTTATTTCCATAGCCTTTTTAATCTGGCTTGCGGCGTATGCGAAAATCGCTGGTGATGGATTTGTGCCAGCACCGGCTAAAAATCTGCGGTGAGAAAATGCGTTTGTTGTGCCCCAAAGTAACTTCATGCCTGTATCAGCCTGAAGCTTTTTGGCTTTTGCAACAATTGTGTCGAGACGTTTGTTTGTTTCGGCGAGAGTGTCTGCTTCCGGAGCAATATCTCTGTCATGGAAACACCAGAAATCTACACCAATCTTTGTAAAGAACTCAAAGGCAGCTTCTAATGTCATATCCGCTACCTTCATAGGATCAGATGAGTCATTGTAATTGCGGATTATTGTGTTGCCGCCAAACTGGTCCTGTCCCAAATTCTTAAATGTATGCCAATAGCAAGATGCGAAACGCAAATGTTCGGCCATTGTTTTACCGAGAACAACTTCGCTTGCATCAAAATACTTAAACGCGAGAGGATTCTTAGAATCAGGACCCTCATATTTTACTTTTTTCACTTCTGGAAAGTACTCTGTCATCGTAACAACTCCTTTCTCGTATTCTTTTATTCAAAAAAAACGATTTATGATTTTAATTGATTTTGTAAAACATTTTTCCAATTTTGATAAGCTTCCGCATAAGCAGAAGTTAACTTTGCGTTCGGCTCGACTGTCTTTTCCGGCTCAAGACCAACGAATGCATCTTCGGAGCCTTTATAAATTCCGGCACCAATTCCTGCGCCTCTGGCAGCACCTTGTGAGCCGTCGGTTTTATACAATTCCACGCTCGCGCCGGTAACTGTAGCAAATGCTTCAGCAAACAATGGACTCAAGAACATATTCGCATGTCCGGCTTTTACTGTTTTCAACTCGATTCCGATGTTCTTCATAATTCCAAGGCCGTAGTTCAACGCAAAAACGATTCCTTCCTGTGCTGCTCTGAGGAAATGTGCATCTTTGTGCATATTAAAGTTCAAGCCGTGAACTGATGAACCGATATTTTTATTTTCAAGTGTTCTTTCCGCACCGTTACCATAAGGTAATATTACCAATCCATCTGAACCGACTGGTACTTTTGCGGCTATTTCATTCATCTGAGGATAATCTATGCCTTCTTTTACAAAATTATGCTTGAGCCAGCTATTCAGAATTCCCGTGCCGTTGAGGCATAACAAAACTCCATACCTCGGAGCGTCAGTTTTATGATTAACATGAACGAAAACATTTACTCTTGAGAGCTTATCATAATTTTTCTGGTCGCTTACACCATAAACTACACCGGAAGTACCTGCTGTTACGGCAACTTCACCCGGTTCGAGTACACTAAGCGAAAGTGCGTTATTGGGTTGGTCACCACCGCGATAACTTACTGGTGTTCCTTCTTTTAAACCAAGCTCTTTCGCCGCTTCTGCTGTAATCTCACCCTGTATAGAGAAAGTCGGGACGCGATCAGAAATAAGATTCTGAGAAATATCTGCTTTTCCGAGTAAAAAATCAGCTAATTGCTCTTTCGCATAGTCCCACATAATTCCTTCGGACAAACCCGATGGGGTTGTTTTAATCTCGCCGGTCATTTTCATAGCGATATAGTCACCAGGGAGCATTATTTTATCAATTTTGGAATAAAGTTCCGGCTCGTTTTCCTTTACCCACATCAGTTTTGTGAGAGTAAAGTTGCCGGGTAGATTGAACAGGCTTTTGAGGCATTGTTCGGCGCCGATTTCTTTGGCGATTTTTTCGCCGTATGGAACCGCCCTGCTATCACACCAGATTATCGACGGACGCAGGACCTGCTGGTTTTTATCAACAGCGACAAGGCCGTGCATCTGGTATGAAATACCAATCGCTTTTACATCGCCAGGCTCAAATTTCACCTGCTCGGCGATTTTTTGTGATGTGATTTTGATATGCTGCCACCATGTTTGCGGCTCTTGTTCCGCCCAGCCTATTTGCTTGGCGATAATTTCAAGTTCTACATTAGGGGAAGTAGCACTTGCAAGAACTTTACCTGAATCAGCATCCATCAATGTAGCTTTGACTGATGAACTTCCAACATCGTATCCAAATAATAATCGCGCCATAATTGCTCTCGTTCCTTATAAATTTGATAAAATATCGTTCAATTTCGGGATTATAACCGCTAAATAAGGACTGCTCAATAATATTCTGAAAAAAAACGCCATAGATTATAAGTCCATGTAAGAAAAAAACATTTATTGTCATTTAGCGTAATATTTGATAAGATACTTATATTGAGAAAGTGAATATAGGGGGCGAATGGCTTCGACCGGATGACGGATGGTCAAGTCGCATGCCCAGGACACCGGTTGGCCTGGTTAAAAATCCGGTACTAATTTTTAATTGGCAA
>JAFGPS010000188.1 GCA_016936075.1 Sedimentisphaerales bacterium
TGGAGATTTCAGCGACGAAGCCCTTTGGCATTTGCATCAGAAATTCCCGGATCTGATTCTTCTACTCAACGGCGGTATGTTAATGCTTGATACAATCCCTGCTCCATAAAGATTATCTCAGCCTGCGACGATTCAGCTAAGGATGGATTATCTGAAGAGTAGAGTTACTCAATCTGATAATTAAACGTTACACGGAGAAAGATTTACTCTGCGCAGTTGTTTCTGGGCGATTGCTTCTCTGAGCCAGTCGTTTATAGCGGGTCTGTAATCGTACCAATCAAGGCCGTGAAGGTCATCGAGATCAAGAGGACCATTTCCACCGATAATATTTCCAAAAGTATCGCTTTCGATTGCGTAGATTTTTCCGTTCTTATGCTGCCAAAATCCCTTTATAAATCGCATAATTATTCCACCCATATTAAAACTATTGTTGTGTTTCTTGCGCGCTAAGCGTATGTGAACTTCTCCAGCCCTTTACATATAATATAAGATATGATTTTCAGGATGCAAAATAATCAGACATAAGAATACGACCAAAACTTATAATATATCGTTGTCTATAAAATCGTTAATTGCAGAAATATATAACCCGTAAATCTGGATATTATTATGGCCTGCATTTTTGATTGTAATTGTATCCAATGGAGCAGTAAAATGATTTGCAAGATTCATGGAATTTTTCAAAGGTATAACCTGGTCATTTTCTGCCAAGAACATTAAGCAAGGAGCTTTGATTTTATCAACAATAGAAACGGAATCAAATGGATGTCTAATTAATAATCCCACAGGGAAAATCGGCAACATTTTTTTTGCGATATTTCTAACACTATCAAACGGCGTAGTAAGAATCAATTTTGATATATTTCTCTGGCATGCGACATGAACGGCCACGCCAGAACCAAGACTCCTTCCCAAAAGAATAACTCTTTCTGGTAAAATATTAAGTTTTGCAGTGATTTGATCAAAAACCTCAATCGCATCATTAAAAAGAGCTTTCTGACTCGGCGAGCCTTCGCTTTTGCCATAGCCCCTGTAGTTTAATGCAAGAATTGTGCATTTGTCGATATCTGCCAAATCTATAATACTCGAGGAGACTTCCTCAGCATTACCTCCATAATAAATAAGCAATCTTTCATTACCTTGATTAATCAGCCAGCCGTGCAGTTTGACTCCATCGAGTTCAATAGTGATTTCTTCATCCTTATGAGATGCTATTGTCGGAGAGTTTTCATTAAGCTTTTGAGGGAAGAAAATCAGCTTGCCCTGAAACAAATATACTGCTATACACACTAATATATAAATTCTTAATAGCATAAATAAAATCGTGGTTAACAATTTCTTTTTCCTCTTTACTTTGTTCAATGACTGATTCACATCCTTTGAGCGTTCCATTTATTAATATCCGTTTATAAATTAGAAATTCTTATCTTTTTGTAATTTGATTGTAATTTTATTGCCACTCTTTTGAATTATGACTCTATTCATAATACCTTCCCTGAGATGTATCGGAAGTTGTTCTGATTGCCAATCAAATTCTTTTTTAACTGCTTCATAAGAATCTGTTGCAGCAATTACTTTGAGAGCATAATAAGCCCCGCCGTAGGCATGTTGAGGAACATGTGCAGTAGCGACTGCCTGCCCTGCCGCTCTTGCCGCAAAACACGCACTGGGATTTTCTTTTGCATTACGTGCAGCCGAGTGGGACGCCAGAGATGTTCCTCGAATATCGGCCATCTTAAATACACCTGTACGAATCCATGTTCTGCATGTTTCAAGAGCTTTGCGCGGACGATTATCATCAGGATAAATATCCTCAAAAAAGGAAAGTACCCTTTCGGCACAATCTACTGCCCATTGTGCCATTACCTTCTGGTCGTTCTTGCTGTATTTTTTCATGCTCAATTTTTATTTAAGTTTATTACACGATAGGTTGTGCCTTCTTTCATGCCTCTGCCTTTGGACCATTTTGTAAAGTTCAAAACAAAAAGATAAGAAATCGCAAGAGTCGCAAACAACGATAAAGGCATTTTCTGGCTCATATCTTCACGAAGCAAATGACGAATCGGATCATAAGAACTTTTCAATAGGACTCCATGTACAAGTCCATTGTAAAATAACGAAGTGACAAATATTATCAGTCCGGAAATTATAAATTTCTTTTTTGATTGTTTTAGTGACATATTATATTTCTACTCCTTGTTATTACAGAGCACAGAATTTTCTTCTTTAGAACTATCTTCAATCTCGTAGTTTTCTTAAAATTATACGTATAAATAATATAATCAAAATATATAATCCGAAGAAATCCAAGAATCGTATTTTCTTTCTACGACAAAAACACTATGCTTTTCCACATAATATTTTCTACAGATATTATCTTCTCTACTATGAACCAAAGCTTTGTTTGAGAAGAATACCAGTAGATTCCATGATTCGCAATAAATTAAATACAGGCAAAAATGTAATTTTTTAATTTTTTATGGTCTGAAAATAACACGCCCCACTACCCATATTAGCCATTTTAACACATGTTTAAATTACCCCAAAACAACAATATATCCAAATATATTAACATAAACTATTGTAATATCTATATTTATCTACATCACAAGACCATCTTAACAATATTACCATTCTTTTCTATTTTATCTATTTTGACTAAAGATTTTTTAAGCACGTCTCCGATAGAAAGATAGCTCGTTGGTTAAGTTACCCAAATTAACGATTTGGGAAAGTAAGAGCCTCGAAAAGGATTGTTATGAGGCTGAAAATTAAAAATTTTTTTGGAGAATTGAGTCATGATAGAACAGGAACTAATAGCTCGATATTTACAGCCATTACTTAAAGGTGATAGAAAAGCTTGCAGAAGCGTAATTGAAGAAGCTATGCAGAAAGGTATCCCAGCCAATTCTATATATACCGAAATGATATGGCCGGTAATGGTAGAAATCGAGAATCTCCACAGGCGAGATAAAATATCTGTTATTCAGGAACATCTCGCAACAAGAGTTAACCGCACTATCATTGACCAACTCCAGAATAAGCTGCCCCGCCGCCCGCAAAGGAATAAGAAAATCGCAATTTGCTGTGCAACAGAAGAAATTCAGGAACTCGGCGCCCAGATGATGACGGATTTATTCGAAAGTGATGGCTGGGAAGTGCGTTTCTTAGGCGGCGGACTCACTAATGAAGATATTTTGTCATTTTCTAACGAATATGTTCCGGACATACTTCTTATTTATGGTACAACACCAAAGCAGGCTCCGGAAGTACGCAGATTGATTGATACCGTAAAATCAGTAAACGCTTGGCCGGATATGAGAATTATGGTATCAGGTGGACTTTTCAACCGTGCAGAAGGTCTCTGGGAAGAAATGGAAGCTGATTTGTATGCAGGTACAGCAACTGAAGCACTTCTCGTCGCTGCTGATGAAAATCCGGTTTCACAGGCAGCACAAAGAACAATCAATCGAAGAAAGAAGAGAAAAATCGTCAATTGCGAAAGTGAATTCAATAATATTAAAGAAGAAGCTCTGGTCTAATTATAAAAAACAATCATTTTAAGGGTATATTGAAATATTTGATTATATACCTATTGATTAAATTTAATTTCATCTATTATCGGATTCTCCTTGACCTAAAGGGAATAATATGATAAAAATTAAATGAGCGGCGGTCATACAGGATTTTATGACTGTTTTTCGGAGTTTTAGCTCAGTAATGATGGAGATTTTATCTTATTAACTAAATTTTGTTCGAAATAATAGGAGAAGAGGAAATGAAGGCGATTCAATTTCTGGTAGTATTATCTATTTCATTAACATTAGTGTCAGCAGCTTTTGCCGCTGATTCAATCGGAGTACCATCTGACTTTCCAAACCTTATTGTAAATCAGTACGGCGAAACTGCACCTGGGGTTTTAATTGGCTATTTTGGCTCTTATAATTCCGACTATTATGTGGTTTTGGATCAGTCTGGTTATCCTCTGTTTTACAGTAAGACTGACCAAATGAGTTATCCAGGTGTGATGTTCAACGGACTAATTTCAGCACAAGGATATACCTATTCGAATCCATCAAGAGCCAAAGGTTACACCTTAAAGGATGAAACCTTCACTGTAGTAGATTCTGTAGAACTTGTCGGAGATTATACATTTGACATTCATGATTTAAAAGTATTGCCGAACGGTCATGCTTTATTACTTGGAACATATCCCATACCAATGGATATGAGCAAGCTTGTTTCGGGAGGACGTCCTGACGCAAGCATAACAGGCAATGTGATCCAGGAAATTGATGCTGATAAAAACGTTGTGTTCGAGTGGCATGTAATAGACCACCTTCCTGTTTTGGACTCGTTTCATAACCTTACTGCTCAGAGCATTGATTACGCGCATTTTAATTCTGTTAGTATAGACCCGTTCGATAATAGCCTTCTGATTTCTTTTCGTACAACCAGTGAGATTACAAAAGTAAGCCGCAGTACAGGAGAAGTAATCTGGCGATTGGGCGGCAAAGGCAACCAATTTACATTTATTGGAGAACATGAAGAGAATGCTCCATACTACTTTGTAGGCCAGCATTGTATATGGCGAAGAAGAAATGGAAACCTGATTTTTTTCGACAATGGAAACATTCAGGGAGGCGGTGTAAACCCGTGTGATCGAACTTATAGCAGAGCGGTTGAGTACGCAATTGATGAAACAAATATGACCGCAACTTTGGTTTGGGAATATCGTAATACACCGGATATTTCAACACCAAGTAATGGTAGGGTTCAGGTTCTGTCTAATGGCAATGTTTTTATTGATTGGGGAAGTGCTACGCAGAATAAAGCTTCGGTACCAATTGCGACAGAGGTTTCCCCCGAAGGTGAGTTGGTTTATGAAATGTTCTTTGATAGCTATACCAAAGGTGCACGTTTGCAGAAGTATCTATGGAATAGCCCTGACCTTGTCAAATCTCAATCATTCCAGAATATCACTTCGGGAAATACATATAATGCAAGTCAAGCAGGCGCAACAATAATAGTCGATAGCCTCGAAGGGAAGATAAATAATGGACTTGCAGTAAAAAGACACGCTGACGCCGTGCGATTTCCCAAGTTCACAGGTCCTGTTCCACAGGTTTTGATAGAAAGAGAAACTATATCAAGTTTCGGAATTAAAGATATATTATTTGATGTCAATTTTGATATCGACGGCATGGATTTCAAGGATCCGAACCAGATGACTGTTTATCACCGTCCACAAGAAGATAGTGGCATTTTTTCGCCGCTCTCAACTTATTACGACTCACAACTGAAGAAACTGGTTGTGTCAGATGCCAGTTGCGGTGAATTTATTTTCACTTATCCTGATGTGCAGGGACTTCCAATTGCTCCGAAAATCAAAACTCCAGCCGATATGAGTGCTGTAAGTTATACAAATCCTGTAACGTTCGAATGGGCACCTGGAGGACTCTTTAAGTCATTCCATCTGCAGGTTGCTAAGGACGAAGGATTTACTGAGATTGTTGTAGATGAGCCAAATCTGACAGAATTCAAATATATAATGGAAACAGTTGAGCCCTTAACAACTTATTTCTGGCGTGTGAATACAACTAACGATAGTGGTACAGGAGAATGGGCTAACGCATCTGTTACGGCAGTAGCACCTGAAATTACAGTCACTACCCCAAACGGTGGTGAAGAATGGCGCAAGGGACTATCCTATTTTATACAGTGGGATTATAACATGGATGATGAAGTGGCTATTGATTTATATAACAGCTCAATGTTTGCTAAAACTATCGCAACTGTTACCGGTTCACAAGCTTACGAATGGGAAGTTGATCTTAACTTAAGAACAGGAAGTAGCTATACTATTAAAGTAAGAAGTACCGCTGATGATACTATTTCTGACACAAGTGATGGGCCTTTCTCAATCACAAAATAATATATCCTGTAATATTTGATAAATTTATCCCTGTTTTTTGGGGATATTAAAAACTTAACAGTAATAAGTTGGCTTGAATTTATTATTACTTTTAACTCATAGAGAATATGTCCAGTTAATTAGAAATCCAGAGAAAATAATAAATCTATTTCCACAAAAAGCCAAAAATAATTTGCGATTTTGATGAAATATCCTTTTAGTTAAAACAAAATAGTTTAAAAACTAAACAAATCTTAATATCAAAATAACAACTTTAATGACCATTAAAACAGTTTATTATGGGACACACAAAGTTTAACAACAATTAATTCAATTCAAAAATCATTTTTGGCTTGAAAAACAATATAGGTACAACTGCACATCAACCATTTCAATTGAAACAAATCCTTGATTTTAGTATAATAACTATAAGTAGATTTCAAGGAAGAGAAAGTTCATACGGTTATTAAAAGGAAGCGTGTGCAGTAATTGCGATGTTGTTTTTAATATTTATGTGATTAAGGAAAAACAAATCAATTTTTCATTTAGATTATAGTAAATACTATATCACGCAGCCTGTTAAGCCAAAATTAATAAGCTGAATGATGTCTTAATCTATAATTCTAATGAAAAGATATAAATTGGAGGTAAGTGTGATGAAAAAGAATAAAAATTTAATGAGATTGTTAATAGCATTGGCGGTGCTTATTGTAACTACAAATGTAACTAAGGCTGATAAAATACTTGATCTAACTACAGTTGATTCCTTTGATACGGTCAATGATGCATGGTTCTACTGGACAGATTTTGAATCTACCTCAACCGGAACTGGCAAAATCGATCCTTTTATGAGAATACAGAATGTAGGAATAGAAGAAGGCTTTAATACAGATGATTATAAATTTTTATTAGATATTAAAGATTCTCACTCAATAACGATTGATGACATACCACTTGTGAGTTTGGATGATGGAGACTACAGAGAATTTCTTTTGGACATCCAACAGGCAAATCCAACTACGCTAACGATAGATAAGTTACAAATATATTTGGCTGGAACTGGAGATCTTAGAAGTTTGGCAGGTTTAAATCCAATTTGGCAATTAGATACTGAAACTGAAAACAATAGCATTTTAATGGATGCTGTTCTGAATCCTGGGAATGGAAAAGGTGATATGTTTGCATATATACCTGATTCATTATTTAATTCAAATATTGGAAATTATGTTTATCTTTATGCAAAAATTTCAGACGGTTCTTCAAGTTTTGAAGAATGGGCCATAAGACTTAGCGATAACACAACACAAGTACCAGTACCTGGAGCTTTTGTTCTTGGTATGCTTGGTTTAATGTTTGCAGGTAAAAAACTTCGTAAATACGCATAACTGAAACATTGTTTATAACCAAATAGTTCTTTAGTAAGAGATGTCCGAATATGTGACATCTCTTATTTTTTTGTGCATAGCTCATATAAAAAATATTTCATAGAATCAAATCCTGAATAATTTCCTTGAAGTCGAAGCCAATTTAATCTAACATTCTTCAGCGATGGAAAATATAAAGAAGGCGATTCATAAATATTGGGGCTATACAGACTTTTTGCCTTTGCAGAAAGAGGCAATGGAATGTTTAAACTCAGGAAAAGACTCGATTGTAGTTCTTCCTACAGGCGGCGGCAAATCTCTTTGTTTTCAGGCTCCCGCGGTTACTATGCCGGGCCTTGCGATAGTCGTATCGCCGCTAATTGCACTTATGAAAGACCAGGTTGACGCCCTTTTAGAATGCGGCGTCTCGGCTGCGCGTATTGATAGCTCATTGTCCTACGATGAACAAAAACAAGTTTTCGAAAGCATACATAAAAAAACGCTAAAGCTGCTTTATTTATCACCTGAAAGAATTGTTACTGGCAACTTTATTGAAATACTGAAAAAGGCCAAACCTTCATTTATTGCTATTGACGAAGCGCATTGTGTAAGTATGTGGGGACATGATTTCAGGCCCGAATATCGACAAATGGGCCGATTAAAAGACATATTTCCCGGAATTACTATCGGGGCATTTACAGCTACCGCCACAGAACAGGTACGTAACGATATTGCAGAGCAATTACATCTTTCAAATCCGCAAATATTAGTTGGCTCATTCGACAGGCCGAACCTGGTATATAAAGTTCAGCCAAAAAACAAAATCGAAAATCAGGTTTGTGACATTCTCGAACGTCATAAAAATGAATCGGGAGTAATCTATTGTATCAGACGTAATGATGTTGAGAAATTATCTGACGCACTGAATAAGAAAGGTTATCGTACCGCTCCGTATCATGCGGGAATGACCGACAAAAAAAGAAAGAAAAACCAGGAAGCATTTATCAAAGACAAGATTGATACTATTGTCGCAACAATCGCCTTCGGAATGGGAATAGACAAATCGAACGTAAGATATGTCATTCATACCGGAATGCCAAAGTCACTGGAGCATTATCAGCAGGAAAGCGGCCGAGCGGGACGTGACGGGCTTGAAGCAGAATGCTTCATGTTTTATTCTGCCGGGGATTACGGGACATGGAAAAGTCTCATGCGAGATATGCCGCCAGAAGCACTGGAAATCGCATTAGCCAAGCTCAACGGAATGTACAGCTACTGTACAAACGCCGTATGCAGACACAAATCCATTCTCCAGTATTTCGGCCAGAACTTAGAAAAAGATAATTGCGGTGCATGTGACATGTGCCTGGGCAATATGGAATATATTGAGGATTCTTTAATAACCGCTCAAAAAATCATATCGTGCATTCTTCGACTTGAACAGCGATTCGGCGGCGAATATACCGCTCTGGTATTGACCGGCTCGGAAGATATGAGAATTTTGCAAAATCGCCATGACAAACTAAGTACATATGGCTTACTTGCAGAATTTCCAAAACGCACGGTACGAGACTGGATAGAACAACTCACAGGACAGGGCTATATTGATAAAGTCGGAGAGTTTAACGTTCTAAACGTAACGCCCAAAGGTTTCGCTGTACTGAAAAATAAAGAAACGCCAAAACTTCTGAAACCTGCTCAAAAGCCTGCTAAAGTTTCCAAAGCAGCTCTCGATTCATGGGAAGGTGTAGATAGAGAACTTTTCGATGCCCTGAGAACACTGAGAACTAAAATCGCAAGTCAAAAGAGAATACCCCCTTATATAGTTTTCGGTGATGGAGCACTTAGGGATATGGCAAGAAAAAGGCCGTCACACATTAACAGTTTCTTAGATGTTAAGGGAGTCGGCGAGAAAAAGTGCAAACAATACGGCGAAAAGTTTATGAATGTCATTATCGAATATTGCACGGAGCATTCTCTTGATACAAATCTTGACTAAAAAGATAATTTTCACAAGTCGCATCCTAAAAAATCCATTTACTATTTAACATTTCGTTATACTTTACATTTCTTCCATTATGTGATATACATATTGAAATTTGAGAAGGATACTGTTATGAGAAGCTTCATAAACTATTTATAAAGGACGAAATAGGTGTGAAACAGGAAAAGCCAGCACATAAAATACTGCAAAAACAGGTAATAATAAGGAAAGTATTACTGGCTCTGCTTCCATGTGTTGCAGGGAGTATTTATTTTTTCGGCTGGAGAAGTCTTGCTATTATCATCTGGGCGGGTATTGTCGGATTCATAACTGAATACATTTTCACCCGCAAACGCAATAAACCTGTCACCGAAGCGGTTTTTGTCACGACAACAATATTCGCTCTTATCATGCCACCAACCGTAGGTTTCCATGTGCTTACAATAGGAGTTGTATTCGCGGTTATGTTCTCGAAAGAAGTTTTCGGAGGTTTCGGAAAAAATATATTCAACCCGGCGGCCGCAGGAAGATGTTTTGTTTATATATGTTTCCCCCTTGTGATGACGGCTACATGGGCTCCGGCTGCGGAAGGTTTTTGGGGAGCTTTAGGCAAATGGTCAACCGTAGATAGCCCCGATGCGATAACAAGCGCAACTCCAATGGCACAATTAAAAGCAGGAAAGTTAATCATCGCAAATGATAAAGGCATTTCAAATATAACTCTTGATACTGAGACCAGAGTGATATTACCTAAAAATTTATTTTTACAACAATTTTTCGGCAGAATGAGCGGTACAATGGGAGTGACAAGTGCCCTTCTTATTCTAATCGGAGGCATTTATCTTTTTGTTACAAAAACGGCAAGCAGAACAATAATAATTTCTGTAATTGCATCATATGCGATTTTGAATCAATTATTAAATAATTTCGGAGTCCCCCCGGTACCTCAGGCATGGACCGCTGTGCTTGGTGGAGGATTTTTGTTCGGTGCGTTTTTCATGGCAACCGACCCGGTAAGCGGGCCGCGAACTGAAGAAGGCAAAGTACTTTACGGAATTGTTATCGCCGCATGTACGGTAGTTATAAGAAATTTTTCAATATTCAACGGCGGCCTGATGTTTTCCATACTCATCGGAAATATGTTTGCACCAATGCTGG
The DNA here is from genome assembly GCA_016936075.1 of Sedimentisphaerales bacterium. Taxonomy (GTDB): domain Bacteria; phylum Planctomycetota; class Phycisphaerae; order Sedimentisphaerales; family Anaerobacaceae; genus JAFGPS01. The sequence continues at coordinate 10,421 of JAFGPS010000188.1, forward strand.
ATAATATTGTTCGTCATTTCAAGAGCAAGAAAAAACCGGAGGTCCCGGCATGACTAAAAACCGCTTATTCCCGGTTTTGTATATGTTTGTAATCACATTGATTGTGAGTACCCTGATAATCGGTTTTTCACAATATACAGAAGAAAGAGTACAGGCGAATAAGGAACTCACTTTCGATACTGCTATCCTGAAAGTTTTGCCGGGAATGTATGAGCCGGGCTTGTCTTCAGTCGAATTGCATAAGAAATTGACCGAGCAGGTTGATAAACCAACTACAGAAGGCGGTGCATATACATTAAGAAAGAACGGAGAAATAGTAGCTTATGCCCTGCCGATTGAGGGACAGGGTTTCTGGGCGAAAATTAAAGCAGTAATAGGAATCGCGGCGGACAAAAAAACGATAACAGGTTTCGTTGTGTACGAGCAAACTGAAACCCCCGGCTTGGGCGCAGAAGTAGCAAAAAAGGAATTTACAGGACAATTTGAAAACCTGGAAATATCAACACAAGGCAAACCGATTACATTTAGAAGAGCCAGAGAAGAATTACAGATAGGACAAGTTCACGCCGTAACAGGTGCAACGCAAACAAGTACAAGACTGGAAAAAATTATTAACGATAATTTAGAGCAGTGGCTTGGACGAGTTGGGAACTGATTATGAAAAGAAGAGAAATAAAAAATCTTGTTTACGAAGGACTTTGGAAAAACAATCCGGTTTTTGTGCAGGTCCTCGGTATTTGCAGCACACTTGCGGTTACTAATCTTGTATTAAATACGATAGTAATGTGTGCAGCGCTTGTCTTAACATTGTCACTGAGTGCGTTGACTGTATCTATATTACGAGAATTCACTCCTCGCAATATCCGAATGATGGTCGAAACACTTATTATCGCTTTTTATGTTATCATTATCGATGTTTTACTTAAAGCGTACTGGCCACATATGTCGGAAAGTCTTGGCCCCTACGTTGGCCTGATTATTACAAATTGTATTGTGATGGGAAGATGCGAAGCTTGCGCGATTTCCAATCCGCCGTTCAAAGCAATCCTCGATGCAATTTTTAACGCTTTTGGTTATTCCTTTATTTTACTTATTATCGCCACGATTCGCGAAGTACTCGGGATGGGGACATTCCTTGGTTTTAATGTGCCGTATTTCAGCAGCCAATACTGGGACAAATGGACTATTATGGTTATGCCGCCAAGCGCATTTTTTGTGCTTGCTATAATTATCTGGGTATTTCGCTCGATACAAATGTCACGGGAGGATAAGAAGAAATGAATCTTATGCCTGAATTTTCACATGCGTTAGTAGTTTGCATTTCAGCAATTTTCACGCAGAACATTTTACTGAGCTATTTTCTCGGGTTATGTCCCTTTATCGGCAGTTCACGCGAGATAAAATCCGCTTTGGGACTCGGTGCCGCAGTAATTTTTGTAATGACATGCACATGCGCGCTGAACTGGCTTGTATATCATAAAGTTCTCGTACCATTGCATTTGGAATTTTTCCGCTTTATCATGTTCATTATCGTAATCGCGGCTTTTGTACAATTTGTAGAAATGGCAATCGACAGGCTCTCGCCGTCACTCTACCAGAAACTCGGTGTGTTTTTACCTTTAATAACTGTAAATTGCGCGATATTAGGTGCATCGCTTTTCATGGTGATTCGCGATTACAATTTTATCTCTACGGTAGGTTACGGCTTGGGAAGCGGCACAGGATGGTTCATGGCGATTGTGGTAATGGCAAATATCAGGACCAGGCTCAATAATGACGCGATTCCTAAAGGCCTCCAGGGAGCGGGCATAACCTTGATTATTGTCGGGATAATGGCTCTGGCGTTTATTGGATTCACAGGTGTTCTTGCAGGGAAATAAAAGCGATGGTGACATTATTAATTTCCGTTCTTATCATTTCTGCTATAGCTGCGGCGCTCGCGCTGCTTTTGGTAATTGCAGAATATTTCTTCGCAAATTACGGCGAGTGTACTGTCACCATTAACAAAGAAAAAAAGATAAAAGTCGAAGGAGGAGCCAGCCTGCTTTCTACACTTTCGAGCCAGAAAATATTTATTCCCAGCGCTTGCGGCGGGAAAGGAACCTGCGGCTTGTGCAAACTAAAGGTACTCGATGGCGCCGGTCCCCTGCTTCCAACTGAAGAACCTTTCCTTGATAAAGATGAAATAAAAGCAAACGTAAGAATGGCTTGCCAGGTAAAAGTAAGGCAGGACCTGAAAATAGAAATACCGGAAGAACTTTTCAATATAAAAGAATACAATTGTAAATGCGAAGAAATCAGGGATTTGACGCACGACATGAAACTATTCAGATTCAAGCTTGTTGAGCCGTCGGAAGTAAAATATATTCCGGGCCAATATATGCAGTTCCAGGCTCCGGAGTATGAAAAAAGCAAGGAAGAAGTTTACAGGGCTTATTCGATAGCCTCCGATCCTGCTAAAAAAGATATTATCGATTTTGTCATTCGATTGGTGCCGGGTGGAATTTGCACTACGTATTGCTTTAACTATCTTAAAAAAGGTGATGACGCAAAAATGAACGGTCCCTACGGCCATTTCAAACTGACCGATACAGATAAAGAAATGGTCTGGATTGCGGGCGGGTCCGGAATAGCACCGTTTATAAGCATTCTCTATCAGATGAAAAATACGAATAACCAGAGAAAAGCGACTTTCTATTTCGGTGCAAATCAAGTCAAGGAGCTTGCTTTGGTAGATGAAATGAAACAGTTTGAAAAAGATTTGCCGAACTTTAAATTCGTCCCGGTAATTTCCAGGCCGGAAGAAAACGAAAGTTGGGATGGGGAAAAGGGACTTGTAATAGATGCGGTGACAAGAAACAACAAGGACCTTTCCAACGCCGAAGGCTATCTCTGCGGCTCGCCGGGTTTGATTGACGCTTCAGTAAAAACTCTAACAGGACTGGGAATGGAAGAAGAAAAAATATTCTATGATAAATTCGCATAAACTTAAAGTGACACACGTGTGTGTCATCCTGAGTCCCCTTGGGACGAAGGATCTGGCTTACGATACCCAGATTCTTCGTTACACTCAGAATGACATTTCACAACAACTTTAGTCACTTAAAATTTTAAGGTGTGCTATGAAAGAATCACCACAATCAAAAAAACTTGATGAAATGTTAAGGTCATCGAAATTGGCAGCCGGTGGCTTCATGGGACATGATTCCAGAAGTGTTTATGAAATAATAGATAATGATTTGGCGATTATTTCGGAATCGGGCTATACCAAAGAACAGGTAGCAGCTCGTATGCACGAAATTACTAATAAAGCAATTGAACTTTTAGGCAACTGGGAAGAGATTGACGAAAAGCTGCTCGCCAGAGTAGATGAAGCAAAAGGCTCTCTTGTATGCCCATGGCCGCACTCGGGCAGATACGCAAAACGGGTAACTTATGTCAAATCAATTGAAACAGATGAAACTATCCAATGGTCGGACCTGAATATTCACTTTATCGAGGAGCACGGCTTTTTTGAAGGCAAAGGCGCATATTTCAGAATCGAACCGAAAGAACTGATTAAAATCATATTTTAAGGTCTAAAGAATAAACGAACCGATTTTCAGTTAAAAAATACCCTGAAACTTGTCATCCTGAGTATAACGAAGGATCTGGCTTGAAAATATTATTTATGTTGCGATTGTAAATACTTATTCGATTGCCAGATGCTTCACTTTGTTCAGCATGAGAATAGAAAATTTAGTCTGTTAAAACAATTTCTTTGCCTAAATTAAAGAAAATTATAATATCCAGCCTGAATTTTCTTGCAAAAAGTCCGTTAGCTTTTTAAAGTATTGCGATTAATGCTATTTCTTTGGGGAATAGTGTAATGGTAGCACAACTGTCTCTGGATCAGTTAGTCGGGGTTCGAGTCCCTGTTCCCCAGTTCTTCATAATAAGCTCCTGCAAGTTATACTAATCCCGCTAATAAAAAAACCTATTGAAATGTTTTAAACCGGAAACTCGGCTCTTATATGAATTCAGGAATTTTGTCTAAAAAAAGAAAAATGCCCGGGACTGGATTCGAACCAGCACGATCCTGAGATCACTAGCCCCTCAAGCTAGCGCGTCTGCCAATTCCGCCACCCGGGCGAAAAGAATGATTATCTATAAAAAAACCAATTTGTCAACTGCCAATTATAAAAGTACGTAAAAAACGCCCCCACACATGCACAATCCAATTTATATTAGGATATGTTATATTTTATCCAAATTTTTATTGACTTAACAATATTTCATGCTAATATTATTGAATATGGCAAAGAAACTATTATCTACATCTTGTCCCTGTTGCAGCTTACCAATGCAAACAGCCGCGATGTCTTGTGTATCTTGTGAAATAAAAATTGAAGGCGATTTTAGTACAAGTGTATTCGACAAGCTTAATCACGAAGACCAGAAGTTTTTGGAAGAATACCTTTTGGCAGGATTCAGTATAAAAACTATGGAGGAAACCAGTACAATGGGTTATGCGGCAATACGTTCGCGTCTTGACAGACTCATAGCCAATTACGAACAATTGAGACAAATGGATGCCCAGAAAAAAGCAATTCTTGAGAGTCTCAGAACAGGCAAAATAACCGTAGCAGAAGCGAAAAAGAAACTCGAAAAATTGTAGGGAGAACAAAAATGGAAACTCAGACTTCCGAACAACAATTAGATCAACTATTGAAAGAAGGCAAAATTAACGAAGAAGAATATAAGCAATTACATTCAGCAATGAATAATTCCTCAGACGAAGTAATAGAAAAGCAAGTTTCAAGTGAACCAGAATTCAAGGCATTTAGAAAAAGAGTACTAACCGGAAGTATGATATTAGCCATTTTGGGATTACCGATTGGCTTCGCTTATAATCTTCCACATGTCTGGATAATGGGTATCATATGTATAATTGTTGCCGCAATCAAGCTTAGACGGATAAAAGATAGCTGGCTGAGTAAATTATTAGATAAACAAAAATGATATCTTCGAAGGATATAAAATGGAAAAAGCACCAAATATAACTTCTGAAGAAGAACTGCAGAAACTGCGTATCGAAGGCAAAATAAACGATGAGGAATACAACGAATTGTTAATTGCAATGAACAAACAAACAACAGAAAATGTTCAAACACACAATAATGTAAATATTTATTCTGGTTTTCGTAATGTTCCCTGGCAGATATGGGTCGTCGTTGCACTATTAGGGCTTGAAGGTTTAAACAACCTTTTAATAATTCCTACTCAGCTCCAAGCAATAATATGGTTAGCAGTTAAAGTGATTTTTATCCTTGGATTAATAAAGGGATGGAAATGGGTATTCTGTCTTTCTGTAATTGTCGGAGGAATTCACGTTCTATTTTTTTTAATCCCCGCTCCAATTACCGCTTTGATGAATCTTGTGTTGATAGCTTTGACTATAAGTTCATATCGATTTTACTTCTCGTCGCCAATTACAAGTAACTAAAAAAACAAACGCATGATTCAATTCATTAACAACCCTTTTGGTTATTCCAAAGTAAAACTTGCAATCTCTGGGAAAAAGAAAAACCTGTGCGTTTGCATAATTCCGCGACTATTTGTGATTTTTCAATATATTCTTCACGTGTAGCCGCCTGGGGCATGAGCATTACTTTTTCATAATCGACATTTCCCAGCCGTTCCAATGTTTCCTCTATCTCCAACTGGTCAGATTCGTCTTCGACAACGAATTTTAATTGGTAGTCGTAGCGCTCTATCAATTCGCTAAGAACCGCCAAATCCAGTCTGGAATCCTCGTGAATCGCCCGTAATTTTTCTTCCAGAGGCATGGTATTACTCAATTTTGGGCTGATACTCATTAAATCGCATGACATGTCAGGGATATAAGCTATCCCTGCTGTTTCAATTGTGATGTGTTTGTCAGTTTTTTTAAGAGCCTGAACCAATTGAGGTAGCTGGGAATTTATCATTGGTTCGCCGCCTGTTATCACAATATGTTTGCACGGCCAGTCATTAACTTCGGCGACTATATATTCAATGCTCTTTTCATATCCGGAATCTTCGTACCATGCGTATTTCGTATCGCACCATCGGCAGCGTAATGGGCAACCCGAAAGACGAATAAAAACACTCGGAACACCGGCCAGAAAACCTTCACCCTGTAATGAATAAAATATCTCGTTTACTCGCATATCTAAAAAAACTCTAAATTCTAATATCTAAATTCTAAACAATATTAAAATCTTAAAATAAAATTTTCAAAACAATCTGCTTGGGATTTTTTATTTTTATTCTTTGTATTTGTTTCGGATTTAGGATTTAGTATTTCGAAATTATTCTGTGTATTCAATCGGATCTTTTAGCCCGGCTTCGTTGAAACCTTTTAACCTGAGGCGGCAAGAATCACATCTGCCGCAGCTTCGTCCCTGGGAGTCAGGGTCATAGCAGCTATGTGTCAGAGAGTAATCTACGCCAAGTTGAGTTCCCCTGAGAATTATTTGGGCTTTTGTCATTCCTAATAATGGCGTATGGATACTGTATTGCCCTTTTCCCTCGACAGCTGCTGCTGTCGCCAGATTTGCCATTCTTTGAAAGGCCGTAATAAATTCTCCACGACAATCAGGATAGCCGCTATAGTCGGTCGAATTGACTCCGATGAATATATCGAACGTACCGAGTACTTCGGCCCATGCAAGTGCATAACTCAGAAAAATAGTATTCCTGGCCGGAACATAAGTTACGGGAATATCGCTATGATTATCCAAGCTTTCTCTATCTTTGGGTACTTCAATATTTGAATCGGTAATCGCTGAACCGCCAAAAGCCGTAAGGTCAATATCGACAACTCTTTGTTCAATAACTCCTATAGATTTAGCGACTTTTTTTGAGTTTTGAATTTCTTTTTTGTGCCGCTGGCCGTATGCGAACGTTAGACCAAAACAATCAAACTGCTCGTCACGCGCTATTGCCAGAGTCGTTGCCGAATCCAGGCCGCCGCTTATAAGAACTATCGCTTTATTTTTAACCACAATACTACTTCCATTACTATTAACATTAAATACTATGGTTTATAAAAAAATGTCATCGCGAGCAGATTGAAGCAATCTTTATTTCAATCATTATCTCAAGACTGCTTCGCCATTTGACTACCCGCAATGACATTTTTAATAGCTGTTCGTATTATTTACTCAGAAATTACTTCGATTCCACAAATTTGTGGATTTTCTACACCGTACTCGAATCCAATTGTAATTACACCATCAACAGGTTCAATACCTTTAAATTCCTTAACTACTGGTTTAGCAAATGCTCCAGCCTCTTTATAGGGATCCAATTCTTCAAGTACTTTTTTATCATTAATTGATACGCCAAATACCCTTTGCCCTTCACCGGAAATACCGTCGTAAGTCTCGGCAAAGTGAAGTTTTACTGTGTATTTGCCTGCGGGAACTTTGAACTTATAAGCGCTCATGCTGTATGTTTCGCTCTGGTAAATACCCGGTGCCTTTGTATCACTGATTTCTAAAGTTGGGCGTTGAATAATTTCGCCGTCCACTGCACCCCAATCAAGGTCATCAGTAAAAAGTCTGTCTGGCTGCCAAACGTTACCATCTTCATCAGTATAAGCTTCTGCGCCATCTGCGGTGCCGCAATTTACACGTATGGCAATTTGCTTGCCACCAGCGGAAGCTGCTGCCGAATCTCCGGCAACTATTTCTATTCCGTTGATCTGTGCGTTTTCTATATTAGGAGTAAATCCGATAACAATCTTGCCATCTTTAGGCTCTATTCCTTCAAACTTCTTTACCGCAGGAGTATTGAATTCACCCGCGGCGGCATATGGATCGAAATCTTCAAGAACGGCTTTTCCATTAATTGACACTTCAAATACTCTTTCGCCGACACCCATGATACCTTCATAAGTTTCAGCAAAATGCAATATTACATCATATTTTCCGGCTGGTACGTCGAATTCATAGGCATCCATGCTATAACGTTCGGATTCGTAAATAATTGGGCAATCTGTTCCTTCGATTCCCAAGTCAGGACGTTCAATTACCGAACCATAGACAGCACCCCAGGTATTGTCTTCGGTCTTATCCCGGTCACCCAGCCAGACATTGCCTGCAATATCGGTATATGCCACGTCATATTGACCGCAATTTACGCGTATGGCAAAATTTTTGGAACTAACAGGAGTTTCAGCCGGAATCTCAGATATAGCTACAACCATATTTCCTGCCCCAATAGCTGCTTCCTCTGTCTGCTGCTGTGTGTCTTCTACTGCCACCTGAGCCTGGCCATTATCTGCTGGCTCCTGTGTGGCTTCTGTGGTTTGGCATCCATACTGGAATAATAAAGTGAATGCGACAAGAATTGCTGTGATAAACATTTTCTTTGCCATTTTCCTGTTTCCTTTCAAAATAACGAACCTTAAATAATTTTGATATTCAACTTTGTTTGCTTATTAAAAACAGACCCAACTGCATCCGAACTTAAATATATACACAATTTCAGCTTTATGCAACAATTTTAGTGTTTTTTTCTAACCCTAAAAAGAGAAGATTTATATAATATATAATCGATTGGTACTTGTTAATATCCGAAAATCGTGATATCGTGATATATTGAAGTGAAAGGTAGATTAATATAAAATAATGAGCGAACACCCAAAAATAGAGCTATTTGAAAATCCTTGTCCTAAGCGCAATTATTATATAAAAATAAATTGCCCTGAGTTTACAAGTGTTTGTCCCCGCACAGGACAACCTGATTTTGGCGAAATAATAATTGAATACTGCCCAGAAGAATTTTGTATAGAGCTGAAAAGCCTGAAGTATTATATGCAGAGCTTTCGGAATAAAGGTATTTTTTACGAAGCTCTTACGAATGATATTCTGGATTATCTTAGTAGTATCTGCAAGCCGCGTCATATGAAGGTAACTTCACGTTTTACTCCACGCGGCGGAATTACAACAGAAGTAGTTGCTCAATACAAAATGCAAACATAGTTGAATTTTACTTGAGGAAAGAAAATGGCTATAGTTTTTCACTGTCAGTTTTGTAATAAGGAAATAAGAGCTTCCGATGAAGCCGGCGGCAAATGGGGTAAATGTCCAAAATGTCATAACAAAATTTATGTACCAAGCATTGATCCCGAAAAAGAAGAACCTGAACTTAAACTGGCTCCTGTTGATGAAGATGAGATTCAAAGAAAAAGAGAGCTGATGGCAGAAACATACAGGATCCAACGGGATATTCTCGAAGAAAGAGAAGTACCTAACAATTTAGTGGAACCTTCTGTCGGAACAAGCGGAACTATGCGCAAAATGAGTAACGAAGAGCTGGAAAAATATGTAATCATGTTCCTCAGGCAAATGGCCGCAGGTGAACTCGATGACTCAGAAAGGACATCGAAATTACTTAGCCCATATGGTAAACAAGTAAAAGATATTATCGATAGAATAGCTCTCAGTGAAATCCCGGAACCGAAACTGGCTCATATTTCTCCGAATGTACTTTCCGGTTTTATAAGAACTCTAAGATCAAAAATCAGATAACTTGCTTATATATGAAATTTTGTTCGAAATCGATGTTCACTTATCCAAACAATAAATTAGTATAGCGTCCCTAATGGCACTAAGTTAAGGGAATTAGAGCCTAAAAGACAACTTGCTTAAAAGATAAATCACTGAAATTTCCAACCAAACGGCACTTTTAATAACCATCAATAAACCTCGAAAGCGGTTAAAAATGCTTAACTTAGTGCCATTATATAGTGTCCCCGGATTATCATTAAAACCCTGTTGATAAAATACAGAATTACACACTATCAATTATAGCGGAATTAACAAAGAAAGGTATTTTTATTAACTTTGGTTTTTCTTCATTTTCGATAATCAATTCTAATATAATATTTCCTGCATAATATAAGTCCTTTTTGTTCAAATTATTCAAACATATCTCAATAGTATCATTCGATTTTGATTCATAAGATAAAGAAATAAATCGTTCGTCACAATCAACAATTTTAGCTTCTTTAATTTCAATACGTTTTCCTTCTGCATGTTTGATGGAAACTTTTTTAATTTCAACTGCTTCCGTGAGTAACAAGCGTTTCGGATTAATAATCAAAGAAGGTTTTACTTCACCCGATACAACACAATAAGCACTTGGCGTACTATCTTCCTCGACCAATATGGCAATTAATGTCTGAAACTTTCCAGTTATTTCAAAAGGATTAAGCGTTACCATGATATTAAATAGATTATCGGCATCTTTTATTTCTGGTGTAATCGAAGTTTTAACATAATTGTCAAGACATGTAACATCAATTACGTGTAAATTTGCATATTCACTGGAAGAAACAGTAATATTTTTTTTAATAATACCTGCATATGAATCGCACACTCCAAAATCTATTTTCTCAGGTTTAAAAGTAAAATTTGGATGTATATGACCACTAGCAAGTATTCTCACCGGTTGCACCATATCTTCAGATTCAAATATTATATAACCATATAGTTCCTTTTCATAGCCAATTGGTACTTTAAGAGACATTGTAACAATACATATTTCTCCTGGCATCAAAATATAATTGTCTGTCATAAGCGTAGCACAACTTCCACAGCTAGCTATCAATTTTTTGATATGGATTTCTCTTTTGGTATTATTGATAACATTAAAGTCACGTTTTAATATTTCACTTTGAGTTACATTTCCATAATCCCAAAGAATTTCAGATCCATCTTCGATATGCTTCTTAAGATATATATTCGCATCTTCTATTAAATATGACTCGGTCAATTGTGGTTTTTGGGAAAGAAGCATGTCATCAATACTTTGACCTTTCTTGCCACATAACAAAATGTTACATTCTTTAACCCCTATCTTTTTTAAGTGTATTATCCATGAATCAACATTTTGTATCTGGGGTGTTCGTGGATAATCTAAAAGCTGCACCTTATTTTTACTTAACGGGTATATAACAAAGTAGTGTCCCATCTGTGAAGAGTTTGTTAACTGTAATACAATTCCAGGAACTTGGATTCTTATAAGGTCCTCAACAGGAAGTTTTAAAGCCTCTACATTCACACCGAGTTTCTCAAGTACATTCTTGAAATCCAACATACTATTGCCATTCTGGCTAATAGGTAAAAGTCCCAAACAGTCTTTATACGAAATATCGATGTTAGCTTTTTGACAATAAACATAAAGGCTATTGGCAGCACAATCGTATGTTTTATTAGAATCTGTCATCTGGGAAGAGGGAAAAGCAAAAATAGCAGAAACAGATATTACCATAATTAAAGCTATTTTATAATTTTTTATTATAGACATAAATCCTTCTCCTTAATATTTCTTATATTTTTTTCATTATATTGAGCCTTTTTGCTGTAGATAAATACTCCAATCCATAATAGGATAAAGAAAAGCACAAGTGATATTACAATAATGAAAGTGATTACTTTTTTATTAAGCTGTAAATTTTGAGATAGGATTAAATTAGTATTGTTCCCTTGATTTGTAATATCTTCATTTTGATTATGATTATTTATTTGAGATACCTGAATATTAGCAGATTCTACGTACTCTATTATTTTCTCATCCGTGCTCTCAGATTGAATCAATGGATTTATTAATTCTTGATCAGCAATAAATGCTGGATTTTCGTCACTAACAGTAGTATAAGTCAAATTTGCTATACTATCTATGACAATAGTATTATCTGGTATTGATAAACTGAAAAAATCCTCTGGTATAGAATCAACCTTTATTTCTGAATATTTATATATATCACAGCTTATTTTATCGGAAAAATCCTCTGGTTTACTAGGTGTTCGTATTGTCTTCGGAAACCACATCCCATTGGGTAATTTAACAAAGTCTTCAAACACAGTGTCAATACTTTTAGATCTATTTTGCGGCGGTACCGTTTGGCATTTTAAAGGTAAGAAATTATATTCTGGACTTAACCAGTATCTCATTCCTCCTCCGGTATTTTTGTCAATAATTGAAAAACAAACTACTTGTATTCCATTTAATATTTCGGAAGAATTCTCTATCTCGCATTCGTCTAAATGCTCTTTAATTAATCTTCCCAGAGGTTCTTTTCCTGCAAAATAACCGAGAGCTATATTAAAAGGATTGGTAGAATAATATGCAAATCGTTGAGAAAAGACGGGGTCAACATATGCTTTAGAAGGCTCTTCTTCTTCAAGACTTCTTTGCAGCCAAACCGAGTGATCACCATTATATGTACATAACCAGTCTCTTTTTAAAATCCTTTCTGTGCTATTCGGTTCATTGATGAACATCTTATAATCGTAGTATTGCATTTTAATTCCAGAATCCTTAATTTTATATGCATAAGTTCCTTCATACATAGTAGTTGACGGATTCTTAATATTTGGATACGTTTCATGCGTCCATTTAAGTTGCAAATCCCGATATTGTTCTTCTGCTGTAATGATGCCCTCAGCGATAGTTTCCATATCAATATTATTACCTAAAGAACTCTTCCCGAAAGACAAAGGGCAGGTTAAAAGTAAAAATATCATAACAAATAAAAAGCTTGAGATTTTGACAGAATAAACACTATTTCGTGATTCCATATTTATATTCCTCGCTAATAACATATCTTTTCTAATTTTTCTTTTCTAATTTTAAAATGCGATAAAATACAACTATATTAAGATATTACATTAAATATTTCATAGATTATTGTCATTGGTTTTCATTATTGAATTATTATATCACATTAAACATATAATCGGGATCTCTGAAAAACTGCCTCGTTTCGGATGAAATCGAGCTTTATAATGCATAAAGCCTGGGGTTTTCCCTGAAAACCGAGTTATTCAGAGGTCCAATCACTTAAAGGAACAAATCCGGCATAATAAGTTAAAAAAATGTAATATAGAAATGGATATGCCGAATTTGTTCCATGATTTTGTAAAGAACCGATTTACATAATTCATTCTTCCTTAATCATTGCAATTATGATTAACTTTAGTTGTACAAGTTGGATATTGGTTAAGAGGTTCTGACGGCGATTCTTGAGTGCAATATCCTAATGAATAATAACCATAATTTCCGTTACCACAAGCTGGCGCAGTGGTGATACAACCATCATAGTCAGGAATCCAACTTAATACACCAAGACATTGCTCTCCATTTCCTGTCGAAGAGCAAAATCTGCAATTAACACCCGACACAGTGTATGCAGGGCAAGTAACTCCCGCAACACAATACGGATTGCAGAAAGGTCCGCTGCCTCCATATAAATTCGCTAAATCATTTAAAGAAAGCTTATATCCGAAGTTTGGTTTATCTTGTTTACTTTGTGCAATTGGTAAAATCATCAATGAAGCAATAAATAAGCCTATTATAAATATTTTTTTCATTTTTATTTCCTTTCTTAGTAATTGTAAAACTTTTAATATATTACTTTATTAAACCGTAGTAATAAAATGATATAATTCTAACCATACTGTAAAATCTACAAATCATCCAATAAATCCAACATCATTTCTCTCACCTCCTTTCAAATTAAGACGTTAATTTGAAATTTTTGTAACATTAAAAATCGCGATTTTTTCATTTTTTTCTCTTTTGCGGTTATTTTTCTGCTTTCATTTCATTTGTCAGCCGTTCTTCACATTCCATTATTTCAGTTAAACTTTCGATAAGCCTATCAATTAGCACGTTAAATTCCTCACATTGACAATTTTCTGATATTGTAAACAGGCGGATAATATTTTCTTTAATCTTTTCAGCTTCATTAACTTCGTTCTGTAATAAAGCTAAAATGTTAGCTTTGTTTTCCGGCGTAAGATTTGTTTTTTCATTTACTATATAAAGCCATATGAGAATTCTTGTATTTGTTAAGTATGTGCCTGCATGAAGAGAATAAAGCAAAATATCAGAATTGAGCGATTTGTTGTCCTTTCGAGCATTCTGGAATTGCTCAATCCATTTCTGGAATGCTTCATCACCAGGATAAATGCCTTTTACATCTATCAGGTTATTACTTAGATATTTTGTCGAAGGAATACTCTTTATCAGCCATTGTTTATCAAAATCATACATTGAAACTGCATTTAGAAGTGAATCAGATGTAATAATAGAAAATTGATTATTTGATACTTGAGGATATGTAAACTGCCAAAAAATCCCAGATGTAAATAAAAGCTGAGGATAATCTGTTTCGATATCTTCTTCTGCCAGAGCTTCTTTGAGTTGAAAAGCTAAAGGAAATTCCCGCACAAACCAATCACGTTTTTGCTCAATCCATTGTTCATAGTTAATTTTTTCTAAATCAAGAGGTCCCGAATTAGCCGTGAGCCCAAGATCAGATACATCATAAGAATCAGAAAAAGCTTTGATTTTCTCTAATGTCGTTTTGAATTCAAAGCCAGTTGCCCATGCCGTCAATTTTTTAGTATCACAAAGTGATGGTTGAATTGGAGCTTGTTTTGCGAAGATTTCAGAGAAATAGCCAGACAAAACATCAACAGATCCGGCCTGAGAAGTAAATTTAACGCTACCTTCGGCTACAATAAGCTTTGTTTCAGTTTGATTTGTCTCAATATCGAAAGTTGTACCGGTTATAATTGCTTTGCCGTGAGCGGTTTCAACAAAAAAAGGATTTCCATCATGTTCAACATGAGCGTAAATCCTTCCGAAAGATAGATTTACTATGCACCCGATATATTCGTTAGGAGTTAAGGGCGTTATTAAAAGAGTAGTATATTCATCCATTATCAGGCGGTGCTTATCATTAATAAGCAGAGTTTTTAAATTATTGGAAGTGATTATTTGTTGGCCGTTTGTTAATAGCTCTTTGACGCTTCCAGAAATATCTTCAATTTTAACAGAATGCTGGACTACTGACGCAAATTGATCAGAAACATGATTTTCATGGAAATTTCGCAGTTTTGGAAGATAAGAAAATATCAGTCATAATGAAATACCAATAAATAAGCACGCTGCTACGGAGATTTTGACAACAAAGCGTATTATCCTGATTTTTCTCATGTTTGCTGCAGCTTCTTTATTTTCAACGTTTTTAAATGCCTCTGTGAATTCGGCTTTGTTATCATTAATAAACTTGATAGTTTCTTTAAATTCCACATATTCCACAGCGCACGCCTTGCACGTTCTAAGATGTGCTTCCAGTGCGAAGTTTTCATATGATTTGGATTCTAAATCGCCCGTAATATATGGCCCCAACAATATTATTGCTTCTTTACAGTTCATAGCTTTATTTATCCTTTATTCTTCTTGCAAAAAATAATGGTTTCTATATATAAGTGGTAAAAAGACAGGCAAATCTTAGATTTTAAAAATGAAAATATTTCAAGACATCTCTTCTGTTTTATCTAATTCATTGTCATTACAGCACTTGTGTTTTAATTTTTTTCTAAGAATTTTTAAACCCTCGTGAAAACATACGTAAAATACACTAATTGGGCAATTAGCTTTTTGTGCGGCTTCTTCATAGCTAACATTCTTAATTAGTATCAGTTTGCTCGCTTCTCGCGCTTTTTTGGGCATTTTGGCAATTATACTCTCTATTTCTTCGATTAGTTCTTTCGCCTGTGAATAGTTTCTTTGTTTTTCATCAATGATTTTGTCAGCAAGTTTTTTGTGTGACTTCACCAATTGAGTTTGTTTATTCTTCCGCCGATAATAATCAGCAACCAAAGTCCTGGCAGTTCCATAAAGAAATGCCTTGTGATTTTGAATATTTTTATCTCTATTTTTACTTTGGTAGATATCAAGAAAGACTTGTTGTGTCAAATCCTCTACATCGTCAGGACTTTTTATCTTTCGTTTGATATACTTCTTAATTTCAGGATAATATTCGGTTTTTCCCACTTCAAACAGTCTCGAAACAAGGTATTCAGTATTTCTGATTAAGTTATGGATTTTGAACAACTCGGTATATAAGCGCAGAAAATCCCTTAATTTATAATGCATAGCGTTTCTGAAAGGCCAAATGTTGATAAAAAAATTTAAAATTTATAAATATTTATTACCCATTCCTAAATCCTGATATTATAGGCCTATATCACCAAATCCCCAAAAAAGGAAGTCTATTAATCAATTCTGATTTGTACCCGGATAAACTGTTATCTATATTTTATATAGGAAAGCAGAGATACAACCCATTTTCAAAGTTATTTAGAAGAAGAAGGAAGGAAACTTGATATGGCCACTGAAACAACAGCAGTGCATGTAACGCATGAAACCGTAAGTAAAGTCGGCGGAATAGGAGCCGTTCTACATGGTTTTTTCACTTCAAAATCTTACCTTGAAGCAGTCGGAAGGTCGATACTCGTCGGACCTTTATTTACAACTGAAGGTTCTGCGCATGAAAGACTCGGTGAGAATAGCGAAGTACTGTATTCTTCCATAGACAGTTTTTCAAATACCGGTTATGCTCATGCCTTCCACAAAATCGAAAACACTTATAACGCTGGCATAATCTACGGCAGACGAACATTTACCGATAAAAAAACAGGAATTACAAGCTCTCCTGAAGTTATTCTCATCGATATAAGGCACATGGACAAGGGGCCAATCAACGAATTCAAAAGACGTATTTTTGAAAAATTCGGTGTCAAAAGCAACCTGTTTGAACATCTCTGGGAATATGAACAATATATCAGGATTGCGCCAGTAGCAATTGAAGTTCTAAAGGCAATCGGAGCGGCTGATGATTCAACTGTTGTTATGTCACATGAGTTCATGGGAATGCCGACTGTGTTGGCTGCCATCCTCGAAACAAACTGTAATTTTAGAACCATATTTTATGCACACGAAGTAGCAACTATGCGCCGTATCGTAGAGGAACATCCGGGACATGATACAATGTTTTATAATGCAATGCATAAAGCTCATGATGAAGAGCTTTACGTTAATGAAGTCATGGGCGATCAAAGTGATTATTTCAAACATTCTCTTGTTGAAGCCTCTAAATATTGCGACCGAATATGTGCAGTAGGCGATTATGTAATGGACGAACTGCGCTTTCTGGCACCTGAATTCGATAATGCTGCAATAGATATAGTGTATAACGGCATACCGGCATACGAAATAACGATTGAAGAAAAACTCAATTCAAAAATAAAATTGCAGAAATACTGCGAAAATCTTTTAGGATACAGACCGGACTATATTTTCACACACGTGACAAGGCTTGTGCGAAGCAAGGGAATGTGGCGTGACTTGCGAGTTCTTGAGCATATGGACAAGGAATTTTTAACACAGGGTAAAACCGCAGTTTTATTCGTTCTTTCAACTGAAGTCGGTCCTCGCCGAAGTCAGGATATATACCAAATGGAGACTGACTATAAGTGGCCCATAGCGCATCGAGAAGGCTGGCCCGACCTTTCCGGCGGAGAAGCGAATTACTATACAGCAATCCAGGAATTCAATGCGAAAAGTAGAAACATAAAAGTTATCTTTATAAATCAATTCGGTTTCGAACCCAAAAAATGCGGACATAAAATGCCGGATGATATGGAATTCATGGACATAAGGAGAGGCTCTGATGTTGAATTCGGACAAAGTATCTACGAACCGTTCGGTATAGCACAACTTGAGCCGCTAACATTCGGTGGAATTTGTGTATTTACAAATGTATGCGGATGCGCAGGCTTCCTTCGTGACACTACAAGCGGCGTACCAGTCAAAAACGCTATCGTTGCTAACTATACAGATCTTGCAGTCTCATGTTATGATAACCTTGAGGACATTTTGCAAATTAATCGCCCGATACGCGACAAAATAGAAGCAAATGAAAGCAAGAGAGTTGCTATGCAAATCTGCTCACGTCTTCCTAAAAACGACGATGAGACAGAAGAATTGCTAAAAACCGGTTACGAGCTTGCTCGAAAAATGAGTTGGGACATAGTTGTTCAACACTATGTCTTACCCGGCCTTCATAGTATAACAGAAAAACTCGAGGTCGTATAAGATACCTACTTACAAGTGTTTATATAAACTTCGTTACACTTTATGGAACAGTCCTATAAACACAGAACTGCTCTATCCTCATCTTTTGAACCTGCCGAAAAAACTTGAAAAAAAGTCTCTTTTTTGATAGAATAAGGGGTAATAATTTTGAGGCAGGGTATTTTTTTCGTAATGCGTATATCGTCTTACGTATTGCGTAGCTGCTGTTTATACTATATGACAAATATATGCGGGTGTGTTACCGAATATATGAAGAAGATATTTCTATCACTTGTGGCTGTTTTTTTGCTTTTCGGCGTATCAACTACGCGAGCGGATAATAATTCCGATAGATATATCCCTGACCGGATAATCGTAAAATTAAAAAGTTCAATCGCTCCGACAATTCGCAATAACCTTTCAACTCAGAGAACTGTTAATCTCTTACATTTACTTCAAGGTTTAAGTCAATATCGTGTTAAAAAAATCAGTCCTGTTATCAGGAATTTCCAAAACAATAATCATTCCAAACGATTGATGCATGGGCTGGAAGCCCATGCCACGAAGGAGTCTGATCTTGGCCGCATTTTCACAATTGAGCTTGATTTACAATCTGGACAAACGTTTGAAAAGGCTCTCGAAGCTTACAAAAATAATCCTGACATAGAATACGCGGAACCTGATTATTATGTCACGATAGATTCCACCCCTAATGACCCTGTTTATTATGCACAATGGTCGTTGAGTAAAATTGAAGCGGCTAAAGCATGGGACATTTACACAGGAAATCGCAATACTATTGTTGCCGTCATAGATACAGGCGTGGATTATAATCATCCTGATCTGCTAAACAATATGTGGGTCAACAAAGCGGAATTAAACGGAACAGAGGGAGTCGATGACGATAAGAATGGTTACATCGACGATATTCATGGCTATAACTTTATTTATCGAAATAGTGACCCGATAGATGATTATGGTCACGGGACACATTGCGCCGGTGTCATAGCCGCAGAAGGAAATAACAATCGCGATATTTCAGGAATTTGCTGGAACGCAAGTATAATGGCACTGAAATTCATTGGCTCGCTCGGAAATGGAAGTGTTTCCGATGCAGTACTCGCTCATTATTACGCGGTTGAAGCTGGAGCTGATGTCATTTCAAATAGCTGGAGTTTAAGCGAAGATTCGCAGGCACTGCGTGACGTGATTAATTACGCAAACAGTCAGGGAGTAATTGTCGTAGCCGCCGCGGGAAATTATAACTCAAGTACGGTGCGCTACCCCGCCGCTTTTGAAAATGTTATATCTGTAGCAGCGACGAATACGATTGACAGCAGGTGGTACTATTCGAGCTATGGCAACTGGGTCGATATTGCAGCTCCCGGAATGAATATTTTATCATTGCTCGCTAATGGTACTATAACAGGGACTCCTTATAACGATTATATAACTTACTTATCAGGCACTTCTACAGCATGTCCCCATATAGCGGGAGCATGTGCCCTGCTGCTTTCAGCGAATCCTTATTTAACACCTTCACAGGTTGAAAACATCCTCACAAGAACTACTGATCCGTTACCGAATGGAATTTGCTCATCGGGAAGATTAAATCTTTATAAAGCAATTCAGGAAGCGGTTCCATCCCAAGGATATATAAGTTTCGACCGCTCATATTATACTTCTAACGATACGATAAATATTTTATTAGTGGATAATAACCTGAAAGAAAATACAAGCCAGACAATTTCAGTTATGACTTCCAACATAAACGATTTGGAAGATATTATCCTTACACAAACCGAACCGGGTCTTGGCGTTTTCACAGGAAAAATACATACAAGTTCAGAAACGCCTATACAAAAAGATGGGACACTACAGACAGGATCAGGACAGGTTGTCACCGCGATATATTTCGATACATATACAGGCTCAGATACAACTCCAGAGCCTGCGACAACAACTGCTTACATCGATAGTGAATCCCCTGTATTGGAACAGATTCAGGTTGAAACGCAAAATCGAAATGCAATAATTACATTCCAGACTAACGAGCCGACAAAAGCCGAGTTATACTACAATACAGCCGATGCAAACTCTTATAGTTATTCAAAAGACAACCTGATAATTTCCGAAACGCATACAATAACGTTACAGCCTCTTGCTCTTAATACTAATTATAAGTTTGTAATTGATTTATATGACAAGGCAGGAAATTACACAATCGCAGACAATAACGGCTATGGTTATTCTTTCTCAACTTCGCCTGAGTATATCGAGTTCATAGTTCCTGACAACTACCCTACCATTCAGGCAGCGATAGATGATGCATCTGACGGTGACACAATTATCGTCACTGATGGTATTTATACAGGCGAAGGTAATTACGATATAGACTTTAAAGGAAAATCAGTCACGCTGAAAAGTGAAAACGGCCCGAAGAACTGTATTATAGACTGTTCGAAATTCAGCAGAGCTTTCGATTTTCATCGCGGCGAAGACGCAAACAGTATTCTCTATGGCTTTACAATCCAAAACGGCTCGATTGATGACTACGGCGGAGCTATTATTTGCAGCGTGAGCAGTCCAACGATTAAGAATTGTATCTTTCTCGGAAATTACGCAACCGAATACGGCGGAGCTATTATGAATATATACTCAAGCTCTCCTGTGATTTACGATTGCATATTCCAGGGCAATTCCGTCGGTTCTGGTTCTTCTTCAATCGCCAATGGCGGTGCAATCTGTAATATGGTTAATAGTAGTGCGACTATCGTTAACTGTACATTTAAAAATAATTGGGCAATATATTCCGGCGGTGCAATCTATAACGAAGAAAACTGCAACCCAACGATAATAAAATGCAATTTCAATACAAACAACGCTCAGCATGGAGGCGCAATTTATAACTACAACAATTGCAATCCTCTTATAACAAATTCCATCATGAGTAAAAATTCCGCTCAATACGGCGGTGCAATAAAAAACTCCGAAGCACAGGTCACTTTAATTAACTGCACTCTAACAGAAAATTACGGCGACCTTGGAGGCGGAATCTGGAACGCATGGAACGGTGCATCGGAGCTTCTTAATTGCATACTTTGGAACAATAGCGACCAATACGGCAAAAGCGAAGCAGCACAAATTGACGGCTCCCCTGTTTTGCCCGGTATGACTTCACCCGACCAACCTGTCACAAAGATAAACTATTGCTGCATCGAAGGTCTCAGCGGCAATACTGGTGGTATAGGAAATATTTCGGATGACCCGCTGTTTTATAATCCAGACTCGAACGATTATCATCTTAAAAGTCAGGGCTGGCGATGGAGCGAGGAACAACAAAGCTGGAACCATGACGATGTCACAAGTCACTGCATAGACGCAGGTAATCCCGGCTCGCCTTTATTCGATGAACCTGTAAATATCGATGGTGATATTTCTAATCATTGGGGACGGAACGTGCGCATAAACATAGGCGCTTACGGCGGCACAGCCGAAGCAAGTATAGCTCAGCCCGACTTTAGATTGCTTGCAGACATCAATAATGACGGCATTGTAAATATAAAAGACTATGCAATACAAACGAGATTCAATGCTCAGAATTCCGAAACGAGCGACGAACGACTAATGACAAGCTGCGAATATGGCGATTTAGACCGCAATGGCCAAACTACACTCGCCGATATAGCTATTTTATCTAACCAGTGGCTGCAAACTTCAAATCAATAAAATCCAGACCAGGTCATTACTTATAATTTCTTTTAAAATATTATTGAACTAATTGAATAATTGATATATATTATTAGTAATAATATTGATTTATTATAGTTTTTAAGGGACTGGAAAATGAGAGCAAAAATCATTATTTTAACGAGTATTTTATCCGTAATATTTTGTACACAAGCAGCCGCTACAGTTCTCTATGTCGATGATGATGCAAATGGTATCAAAAACGGTACAAGCTGGGAAAATGCTTATACTAATTTGCAGGATGCAATCGCTGGCGTTCAAAGCGTTATAAAGCCTGTCGAAATTCGTGTAGCAAAGGGAACTTATACGCCAGATTTGGGAACAGGTTTTACACAAGGTGACAGAGAAGCCACTTTCCAGCTAATTAATAACATTAGTATAGTCGGAGGTTATGCAGGTCTGGGACATACCGATCCAAATGCACGTGATATCGAACTCTACGAAACAATTCTCAGTGGCGACTTAAATAACGATGACGTTGAGAATCCAAATACGAATACTCTAATCCATGAACAAAGCCGAGCAGACAACAGCTTTCGTGTTATTACATGTAGATCTATACAAGCATCAACACGCATAGATGGTTTCACTATCAGGGCAGGAAATGCTAACGATACATCCTATCAAAATGGTAGTGGAATATATAATTATTACAGCGATACGACTGTAAGAAACTGCACATTTATCGAAAATTCAGCATCCAATGGCGGCGGAATTTACAATTATAGTTGTGAACCGACAATTACAAACTGCAAATTTCTTGATAATATGGCAGATAATGATGGCGGCGGAATATATAATTATCGCAGTAATATCACTCTAACCAACTGTACAATAAATGGAAACATAACTGTAGGAGACGGCAGCGGGATATTTAATAGTTCCTGTAATCCTACTCTTACAAACTGTACATTCAGCTCGAACACGTCACAATCTGATGGAGGCGGAATATTTAATGATTATAGTGACCCAGAAATAACCGACTGTTCATTCAGTTCAAACCAAGCGTTAAATGACGGAGGCGGAATAAATAATTATAATGATAGCGGTCCGACAATTACAAACTGTACTTTCAGCGAAAACATAGCAAATTCTTCCGGAGCTGGAATATACAATTCATATCTGAGCAGTCCCCAAATTACTTCATGCAGCTTCACAGGAAATTATGCTCATAATGGTGGCGGAATTTACAATTATCATAATAGCGATCCTACAATTACTAACTGCGCTTTCAGCAAAAATAAAGCAGATTCTTCCGGAGCCGGAACATATAATTATAGTAATAGCAATCCGGCAATAACAAACTGTACATACACCGAAAACACTTCCATCAGTTACGGCGGTGGAATTTATAATTATCATAGCAGGCCAGCAATTACAAACTGCTCTTTTAATATGAATTATGCAAATAAAGGAGGTGGTTTGATCAACAATTCCAATAGCAATCCAACGCTGGTTTCTTGTTCATTCATTGAAAATGCGAGTAGACATGGTGGTGGAATATATAATTATAATAATAGCAAGCCTATAATTACAGACTGCACTTTCAGCAAAAATACAGCAGATTCTTCTGGTGGCGGAATATACAATGATAATAGCAGTCCCACACTTACTAACTGTTTATTGACTCGAAATACTTCAGAGAATATTGCAGGCGGAATTTACAATTATAATAACAGCAATCCTGAAATTATTAATTGCATGCTAAGTAAGAATCAGGCAGTAAATTATGCTGGCGGAATGTATAATCTCAGCAGCAATCCTGAAATTACTAACTGTATCTTCAATGAAAACACTTCAGAAAATGATGGTGGTGGAATGTACAATGATGAAAGCAATCCTGCTTTAATAAGTTGCACATTTAGAAGAAATTATGCAGAAGTTAGCGGCGGAGGAATGTATAATCTATCATCAAACATTTCTTCAATCGAAAAGTGTCTGTTCAGCAGCAATATTGCAGAATATAGCGGCGGCGCAATGTACAATGATAAATGTACTACTACACTGCCTTATTCCATATTCATTGGCAATTCCGCACAATACGGCGGTGGTATCAATAACACTGAGAATTCAAATATAACAATACTTAACTGTACATTTGAAGGAAATTTATCACTTTATGGCGATGCTGTAAGCTGCTTCTCAAGTTCGGAACCTGAAGATGATGTACCGCCAGGCAGTGTTAAACTGACAAACTGTATTCTTTGGGATGAAGGCGAAGAAATATATAATGACAGCAACTCGACGATTACTATTGCTTACTGTGATGTTAAGGGCGGCCAAAGTAATTCATATGATCAAAATGAAAAAATTATCTGGGGCGAAGGTAACATTGAAACTGATCCATGTTTTGCTGATCCCGGTTATTGGAACTTGAACCAAACGCCCGAAGAGGCAAATGATGACTTTTATATCGAAGGAGATTATCATCTGAAATCGCAGGCAGGCAGATTTCAGCAGAACAGTCAAAGCTGGGTAATAGACGATGTTACAAGCTTATGTATCGACGCAGGAGACCCAATCATTCCATTATGCCTTGAGCCGTATCCAAATGGAAATAGAACAAATATGGGAGTTTACGCCGGAACTAACGAAGCAAGCAAATCGCTATATTATATTAATTATTTTAGTAAGGCTGATTGCCCGGAACCTGATAATGGCTTCGTTGGGGCGATTCTGGATCCTATGTTATGCTGGTCATCAGATGCAAATGTAATTGAGCATGAATTATATTTCGGAATAGATGTATTCCCACCGTTTTTAAGAAAACAATATGAAACAGAGTTCGATCCGGGAGCATTACAACCATATACACAATATTATTGGCGTGTCGATGATATAGATAATTCGCTCAATAGGGTAACCGGAGATATCTGGACTTTTAAAACAGGATATTACTCTGGTTATCCTTATAATCAGAATCCTCGTAATGGTACTGTAAATGTGCCATATTACGTTACATTAACATGGAATCCAAGTACAAACAATTATGGTCGTTACTATAATTATAATGTCTATTTAGGAACAGATTTCAATGATGTTTATAACGCAACTGAAGACAATCCTTTAGATGTACTGGCTCACTCCAGCACGTATGGAATTGATGCAAATTACTATAATCCAAGTGGCCTTAAATTCAATCAGACATATTACTGGCGTATTGATGAGAATAGCGGCGGCGGCAGTCGTTCTGGTCTTATAACATCTAAAGGTAATGTCTGGAGTTTTACTACCGGCTCTAAACCAATTCATGCTTACTATCCATATCCTGCAGATAACGCGACAGACGTTTCCAATGATATTATTCTAAGCTGGTCACCCGGTTCAATAAATCCGGCTGCTTATGACGTGTATTTTGGTGCTCGTTTCGATGATGTAAACGAAGCTACTATTACGAATACGCTTGACGTACTTGTTTCTGCTGGACAAGAGCCTAATTATTATAATCCAGGCTTACTTGAATATAATAAGTTATATTTCTGGCGTGTGGATGAAATAGGTAGTGATGGAAAAATAACCAAAAGTGATATTTGGTCATTTTCAACTAAATATCAATATCCTAAATCAAGAGCATGTTTCCCTGCTGAGACTCCTGTTTGGGCCGATGGGAAAATGGTGGAAATCTCAAAAGTTATTGCAGGACAGATAGTTGGTAAAGCTGATTCTACCATATCAACATCCGGCTCAATTAAAGGACTCCAGGAACATGGCGCAGGAATGAATCCATGCTATGAAATGACTCTTGAAAGTGGAAATACTATTACAATAGTTCATTCGCATTACTTCATGACAACTTCTGGCCAGTGGAAAAAGATTGAAGAATTGTCAGCCGGTATGCAATTGCAAACAATGAACGGCCAGATTACTATTAAAAGCGTTATAAAGAAAGCAAAACCATTCTTGGGCAAATCATACAATCTAATGCTCGACGGTTCAGAGCAATACTTTATTGGTATAGATGGAGTCATAGCTCTCGATTGCAGTAACAAAACATGGGAAATTCTCGAAGAAGCCCGAAAATAATTTCCAGTTATTTTTATAATATAAATTAACTGATGACTATTATATTTCCCAGTCTTTCGAGTCTTTGCAGAATTTATTTTGCAGAATTACTCCGATGATTGTAGGTACAACAATAACTACAGAGAGAAACCATTTTTTATTGAAAACAATATCCTGAATCTGCGGAGCTGTTTTTTCATATAAATACAATAGCGCCATCGCACCAGAAGCCATTAAAATGCTTCCGCCCAAACTGGTGAAGAGCATTATTGCCACCTTGAAAACGATAAACGAAATCATACCCCCGGCTACGAATCCAGTCAGAGCGCCTGCCCACATGAACTGTTCCGGTAGATTACAGGCGTACCAGATTGCAGAGGCAATAATCGCTCCGGCTAAAGCACCTAAAAGACTGACTCCCCATTTCATAAGAGGAACAGAAAGAACTGCGAGAATTCCCATTCCAATAAGACCGCCTGCAAGCTGACTGTTCATACTGACAATTCTGTCAGTAACTGACATTCCGAGAACCAGTCCAATTAAACCGAAACAAATCACAACCAATATTTTAAAAACGCGCCAGCCGTATAAAAGACAAACCGAACCGAAGGACAAAAAAGTCATTGCTTCAATCAAACCGAGCGAAGTAATCTGCTTCCAGATTAAATCTACTGGTACGATAGCCTGACTGGCCGAATCTGAACCTGCACTTGCTTGTGCAAGAATACTAAAATCCATTTTATTCTCCTTAGCTATAAATCATAGCGCCTAAAATTACTAAAAAGCGCATTTTCATTATACCTATTTTATCGACTTAATCACCTGTTTTTCGTTAAATCATCGTGCAAATTATAATTTTAACATGAAAAATGGCCTTTTATAGCATGATAAAGAGGCTTTAGAATCGAATTTAATTTGCTTTTTTGTTCCTATTGCTATTTGACTATCTCACAATTTTAGTATTTAATACCCGGATGATAGTAGTAATTGATTATAACGTAGGTAATGTAAAGAGCGTTTGCAACGCATTTCGCCATATTGGCTGCGAAGTGGAATTGAGCAAGAACCCTGAAATCATAAAAAACGCTACCGGTATAGTTTTGCCGGGTGTAGCAGCTTTCGGTTACGCCGTAAACGCTTTAGGCCCCATCGCTGAAGTAGTAAAAGAAGTCGCACTTCAGGGCAAGCCGCTTCTCGGAATCTGTGTTGGCTACCAGATGCTTTTTGAAACCAGTACCGAATATGGACACCATAAAGGTCTCGGCCTTATTTCCGGCAATGTAGTTGCAATTCCTCAAGGGAGAGTTATACCGCACATGGGTTGGAACCTGGTCAAATTTCCTGACAGCATGGATTTATTCGATGGTCTTGGAAGCGAAAAGCACTTCTACTTCGCACATTCGTTCCATGCTGAACCGAGTGACAATGAAGCGAAAATCGCATATACAGAGTACGGCCTTGACCTTGTCGCGTCTGTTCAGAAAGCCAACATTTACGGTGTGCAGTTTCACCCGGAAAAAAGCAGTAGGTCCGGTTTACAGGTATTAAAGAATTTTTATAACATATGTAAGAAAGCTTCTTCATAATGCTTACACGAAGAATTATTCCATGTCTCGATGTAAAAGATAACCGCGTAGTAAAAGGTGTCAATTTCCTGAACCTTCGCGATGCAGGTGATCCGGTCGAACTTGGTGCAAGATATAGTGACGAAGGCGCCGACGAGCTTGTATTCCTTGATATCACAGCTACAATTCGTTCGCGCAAAACAATAGTTGACCTTGTCGAAAAAGTTGCTGAGAACGTTTTTATTCCGTTCACAGTTGGCGGAGGAATACAGACCGTCGAACAGATAGACGAACTTCTTCGCAGCGGTGCAGAAAAAGTCTCCGTAAATACCGCCGCAGTGAGCAATCCCAACTTGCTCGCCGAAGCCGCACAAAGATTTGGAAATCAGTGTGTCGTACTCGCAATTGATGCACGCCGCTCAAAAGAGAGAAAAGGCCACTGGCAGGTTTGCGTAAAAGCAGGCTCTCAGCCGACTGATATAGACGTAGTCGAATGGGCACAAAAAGCCGAAGAACTTGGCGCAGGCGAAATCCTTCTAACCAGTATGGACGCAGACGGCACAAAAGCAGGTTATGACAACGAGCTAAACAAAGCTGTAACAGACGCGGTTAATATCCCTGTAATAGCGTCAGGCGGAGCCGGTGCGCTCGAGCATCTTTTCGACGCAATCGTTGACGGCGGAGCCGACGCGGTACTTATGGCATCAATTACCCACTTCGGAAATTACAACATTCACCAGATGAAAGAATATCTGCGAGACCGCGGCATACCTGTAAATCTGTAAGCAGAACATATTTCTTAATCAAAACGGACAGATTTCACAGAGATATTTTTTGGATATAATATTTTCTTCCTTGCCCGTTATGGATACTGAATATATACTTAAAAATCGAGATTATAATAGTTCTCAATATGCAAGTCTCTTGTCGTACTTACCTGTATTAAAATGGGCAAGCTTGAGACAAGATACAGGAACAATTTATTTATTGGAGATAGACCTATGAAAAAGGAATTTTTATTCTATAGTGTTGCACTATTGATTATCGCTTTTGGACTCGGATGCGATACAAGCAATTTGATTGAGGACAATACCACAATAATCAAAGCGACAAATCAAACCATGGCACAAAGCAGGGAAGCGATTTTGGCTGCTAATCAAAATATGGAAAGGCTCGAATTTAATCTGAAGGAAACTAATTCACTTAAAGAACCTATGCTCGAACTTGCTTCTATGGGTCCTAAACTCGATAAAGTAGCCAATCTTAAAAACTCCATGGAGAAACTGTATGAAATGAGCGTACCAATGGAGAAGGTTGCAGATTTGAACGAGCCATTGCGTGTTGTTGGCGACTTGCAGGATGACTTGCAAGCTGTAGCCGCTCTTGAAACTCCTATGAAGGGATTAGCTCAATTGAGAGAGCCAATGATTCAGGTCTCAGGTTTACAGAGTGATTTGAAATCAGTAGCTCAGCTCAATCAGCCGCTTCGTGATGTTGCCGCATTAAAACAAACGATGGAAGATGTAGCCGCTCTCGATGATCCTATGAAGAATCTTGCTCAATTGCAGGAACCTATGGAAAAACTTTTAACATTGAAAAGTTCGCTCGAACAGACTTCTAAACTTGAAAAGCCATTAACAGACATGCTGATTCTTTATGAGCCGCTAAATAAAATTGCACAACAGGGACGCCCTATTTCATTTATCGGAAGCCTTTCCAAAGGAACTCTTACGGGATTGATAATTTGTAGTATTGCAACATTTTTCATGCTTCTATTTATAACTGTCTATGCCGCAGTGCGTATTGGTTCAAAACCTCGTACCACTTTTATTCCTGTTCCAGAAGGCACTTAGAACATATGATAGCCCTAAAATAGAGATATTACTTGACAAAGTCCAATAACATGATATAATATATCAATTAGGAATTTTTAAGTTCCGGACGAACACCGACTATCCTTTCAAGCTTATCTATTTCAAGATTTACATATAAGGAGTAATTATGGCAAAAACGCTGAAAACTTCAGCAGAGGGCAGGAAATGCAATTTCCCGAACTGCAACCGTTTATTGAGTATCTATAACCATGAGTCTTATTG
The DNA here is from genome assembly GCA_016936075.1 of Sedimentisphaerales bacterium. Taxonomy (GTDB): domain Bacteria; phylum Planctomycetota; class Phycisphaerae; order Sedimentisphaerales; family Anaerobacaceae; genus JAFGPS01. The sequence continues at coordinate 39,798 of JAFGPS010000188.1, forward strand.
TCACGTACATCGCGATCAGAAGATTCATGCAACGCAATTGCAGAAAATTCCATACCATCATCCAACGTCCTAAACAGTTTCTATAGAGTAGTTTTTCATAGTTTAAGATTGGGGGTTTATTTTTTTGTTTAGCCGCTTATACTCACGGCTTTCTGAATTGTTTTCCTGAGTACATATAGAGTTTCTACCCAAAAAAGCTAATCATGAATTTTATTGATAATAAATATTCCCGTACGGTTTCTGATGAATTCGGAGCCAATATTGCTATTACACCGCAAGAAAAATTCATCAGTGACACATATCTCGCAGTGGATAAAGCTGCCGCACACGGATTAGAGAATCTGCGAAGTGAAGAAGGAATCATTCCTACCTGCAAATTGGGCTGTTCTTACTGCTGTCGGTTTCATATCCTTATGAACATTGCAGAAGCACACACCATGGCGCAATATATCAAGCGGGAATTCTCGGCAAACCAGATTAATGACCTTCGGATACGAACACAGCGATGGCATGCTTGGGACAGTTCCAGGCCGGGCAGATACCCTTTCATTAACATTGACAACAAGATAGATATTTCCGATTATGTCCCCTGCTGCCCTCTGTTGATAAATGGCACATGTATCGCTTATCCAGTCAGACCGATCATATGTCGAACACACTATGTCTGTACGAATCCGCTCTTATGCTTAGCGGCAAACGAAAATAAATCTGCCCATGACACTCCGGTTGTTCTAAAATCCATTTTGGCAGTGACAAGTCCATTTTCAATAGCAATAAAAAATAATATAGAAAAAACAGGCATGGAGTTCTCCCGCTCGATAATGCTTCTTCCTCACTGGCTTGCAATTCAAATGAACTGGGACTTCGCCATATCACCGTAATTTCACCGCAGAGTTCGCGGCGAACTAAAAGAAAAAACACAAATAACCTCATCAACTCTTATACCCATATTCCCAGACGAAACCCAATTTCCCTTGCACAAAATGGAGATTCCTTATATATTTGCTTATTGAGATGTGACTTACTTTGATAAAGAAGAATGAAACGGTGGGACAAGCCCCACCCTACCGAATTTTAAAAATAGTAAATATGACACAATATCACAATGTAAATAATGCCAAATTATAAACGAGCAAATTTCAAGGGAGGCTATTATTTCTTTACACTTGTGACGTGTAATCGTGAAGAATTATTTCATAAAGAATCCGCATGTAATTTTCTTCGAGAAACTATAAATACAACACGATCACGACACCCATTTGAAACTATAGCGTTTTGTCTGTTATACAATCATTTACATTGTATATGGAAACTTCCTGAAAATGATTCTGGTTTTTCAATGCGATGGTCCTCAATTAAAGGTTTATTCAGCAAAGCATATTTAAAAACAAACGGGTGTAAAAAACCTGTATCGCCATCACATTTTCAAAAAGGAGAAGTTTGCATCTGGCAGCGTAGATTTTGGGAGCATCAGATACGGGACGAAAACGACCTGCAAAATCATATAGATTATATTCATTACAATCCGGTAAAACATGGATTGGTTAAAAATATCGAAGATTGGTCATGGTCAACATATCATAAATTTGTAAAAGAAGGATTTTATGGACAATTAAATGACTTCGAGACGATAAATAGAATTGAAGATAATAATTTTGGTGAATAGAAACGGTGGGGCAAGCCCCACCCTACATTTTATATTTTTGTAGGGTGGGGTTCTACCCCACCGCTTCAAATTAAAAATATGAGGTACTCGGGAAGAAAATCGGCTATTTGAATTTCCTTTAACTGGACATTATCGAATAAAAGAATAAGAAAAGAGGATAAAAATGAAGCAGTATAGTCACGCATGGATCGCGTTTATGGCGATAAAACGGCTTGAGGAAACAGCCGTATCTAATACATATAAATCATATGCCGAGAGCCTGATAAAGTGGTTCAAAGATTACAAGGACGGCGTAATACAGGGAGCATGGTATCCCGATATGATTATCAAAGATATGGCAACAAGTCACGTTCTTAAATTCACGCCGATAAAAGACGGCTCAAAAGGCTATTTTAGGAAACTACCCAGTAAATATCTTTTCTACGAATATGGCAAAAATTCCGACTTGAAGAATTATTCATATTCAGTTGATAAAGATAATAATCTTACAGACAGGTGTGAATCTATCGCTCAATCGGTCATTGATAATCTCAAGATGCAGACAAGTGAGGAAAAAGGCTCCCCAATCGCTCCGAATAATAATCATATCGCTACAATTCTTTTTATGCTGAGCCACTACATCGCCGACGCGCATGTTCCATTTCATTGCGATTCAAGACAATTTTCGGAAGGAAAAAATATTCATGGCAAGCTCGAAGGAGTTTGGGACGATGAAATTAAAAAGTATTTTTTATTAGATAAAGCAAACGAACGATTCTTATATAATCCACAGGGATATTCCCTGCTCAATAAGGAAAAAGAATCTCAATACAAAAACTCTTTCCTGAAAAAGGTCGAAGATAATCTTCGAAAAAGAAAGTTCAGCGCAACTTTCGGGATGGGTAATAATAACGTATGGGATTTTATGAGCGCGATTTGCCAACATTCGTATCTTCTTTCTTACTCGTTCATACCTCAAGGATATGACCATACAAATGTCACAACCTCCAACTGGAAAAAACTTGGAGCAATTGGTTTGGAAGATTTAAATATAGCTGTACTTTGCGACGCGATAGATTCGATAGCAAAAGTGTATTTCAGAATCTGGTGAAGGTTTAAGAGATGGGAAAAAGGTTAATAAATTACTTTAATTGTTCGGGGAATTCGAACTTAATGGAATCTGATGTTCTTACCTGGTCACCGTAATATGTAAATAAACAATAGTGATAATTTCGAAGTGTGATATCATTACGAATATTTGAAAAATAAATATATGCAGGTTCGAGAGAATTAAAAAGTTTGTCTCTCCGAGAAATACTCCTTACATCTCCTTTGCTTGGATCGAAAGGAACCCAGCCGTAATCTTTAAGGTACACTTCGGCCCAGTTATGTCTTGCGGTTTTCGTATCCCGCTGAACTGATATTCCAGTGATAACTCTGGCAGGGATTTTCTTAGCACGGCAGAGAGCAACGAACAAATCGGAATATTCGGAACAATCGCCCTTCTTATGCTTCAATGCGTACAAAGCTCCACGATCCTTTTTGCCCTGCATTAAATATTCCATATTATTCAGGACGTAATTATAAATATTCCTGACAATCTCAATTTCAGAAGTACCCTTTATACTTGCGGCTATTTCACTTAAGTTGCTGTCATTTTTTTCGATATACTTTTCTTCTTTTAGAAATTCCTCAAGACCTGTTTCCTGAAATTGGTTTTTCTTTTTATCATTCAGAGCAGTCTGAAGATCATACCTGTATAGCTCGGCTAAAATAGTAATTACCACTTTTTCAATTTTATCTGGATTATTAATAATAATTTCTGCGTATTTATCACCATTTCTCGAAAAATATCTTCGAGGCTCTACTGAAAATTCCACACGATTTATTTTTTGTATATTTGGTACGGATTGGGGTATTTGTGCAATCATTCTTATAGTAGGTGTTTTCCCGGAGACTGAAATAATATGAGACATTTCACATTTAACAACTACTCCTTTCAGGTCATTTTCTGGTATAGACATACCAACGTATTGCCAGGAATATGCAATTCCACAGTTACATAACAGATAGAAACAGGTAAGTATAGTTACAAGAATTAATTTTTGTAAATTCATCAAACCTTCCTGACTCATTCATCAGTCGAGATTAACGTCAGTATTGGTAAGCATCTTAAAACAAAAGATGCCGCCTTTTATATATCTTACCATATTACAGCTATGAATACAATATTGTTCGTTTGGAATGTGAAGGTGTAGAATTATGTTGTTCACGACTCTCTCAAAATTTAAATACAAGACCCATACCAAATGTGCTTGCGTCTGCAGTTTGCTGGTATTCGATATTAAAAGAGGATTGTTCAGAAAAGCTTATCTGTGCCCCGATGCAGCCTCCAAAAACAGAGCTTTGTTCGATATCCCATTCAAATTCTGATGTCAATAGCCCAGCAGGAGAGGTACTTAGTACACTCATATTATCGCTTATGTCACCATTTATAAAATGCAGAAAAGGTCCGCCGTAAATCGTCAGGTTTTCATTGCATTTACACGAAGCTCCAAGTGCAATCTGAACTTCGGTCATTTCCACTTCCACGAAATCCGATGTTAACCAGTTTGGCGATTCCAACTGGCCATCAAAACTTGCTGTACTAAACTGGAACAATCCGCCTAATTTAAGATTACCTTCGTCATAAAAAGTCAGCTTAACTCCAGCCCCTGCGGCAAGTTCTGCACTACTGCTAAATTTCTCGGAATCTTCCCAAATAGTATCTCCGAACTTTGCATTTAAGCCTCCCAATCGAAGAAATACTTCTGCGTTGTCAGTAATTCCATAACCAAATCTGACGTAGGTTCTATTGATTTTCAAATCCTTAAAAGTAATCTCCTGGGCATCTCCCCAATCGTACAAGGCACCATCAAGAAAATCAGTATAATAGCCGTTATACAAATCAATATCCATCTTCGTATGACTATATTCGATTCCAATATCGAACCAGCCCTGTTCATGCTCCGCTGTGGGTGGACCCATTATATCCATAGCAAACACTTGTGAATTACAAATGCAAGCCACAAAAAAAACAAACAGCAATGAATATAATTTTCTGCACTTAATATTGTCTTTTCTCATTCTCATCATAAATCTCCTTTAATATTTAAGTTTTAATATTTGCGGCAGATACAGGAAAAAGAATTAGCTTTCAATATCCTTTTTCCTTTCAATAAGAAAAGGCACTAAGTGAACAGAAAGTTACATACTTTCTTTAATTTTCGAAATGGTATTTAAAACTTGTTACGATGTTAGGTCATTCTCATGTATGCAGAGACAAGTTACCGGTTATTAATTTCCGCCGGACAGGCCTCCTGATACGATGAAAGCCATCGCCTGAGAGCTTTCTATATCTAAAGGCTTCACGGAATCTTTGGGGAAGAGCAATACATTTCCCGCGAAGTTGTATGATTGCGGCATATATACAGCGACATAATCAGCTAAACCGAATTGTTCAAGACTGTCCCTTGTAATAAAGCCGACAATCTTTGCATTCGAGCCGGGACCGACTGAAACAATAACAGGTTTGTCAAAACTCTTCTTATCTCCTGCAAATGCTTCGAGGATATCCTTAACAGCAGAATACAGGAGCTTGATGAGCGGCAGACCTGTGAAAATCCTATCTATTAAACCAAACAGTTTTTTACCCAAAAAATTTGATGCTAAAAAACCAATAAAAGTAATTAAGACTAATGAAATTATAAGCCCGAGACCTGTGAAATAGTTAGGTATTCTGTTTTTAAATAGCGAATCAAAGCTTGTAAATAACCAAATAAGCAGAAATATTGTTAGTGCAATTGGGACAAAAATCAGTAAACCCTTAACAAAATAGGAAATGAGTTTTTTCATTTTTTCTCCTTAAATACTTACAAAATAAAATCTAATGATTGTTCAGGCATCTCATGCGTTTCATTATATAATGAAAACAGTATAAAGAAAGAAGAAAACGTACCCGAAAAATTCAAATAGAAATTTACGCAGGGAACATATATACTATATTGTTAGCTTTGTCTTCAAATTGGAAATGCTTAATAGTGTAAAAAAGGCGGCATTTATGAATATGACAAAAAAAAATCAAAATCGCAACCTGCGGCAGGTATTGTTCGAGATAATCTTCGAAGCTGATACTCCTGCGGGAAAACTATTCGACGTGGTGTTAATCATATGTATTTTACTAAGCGTTATTGTCGTTATGCTCGATAGCGTAAGTACGATAAATGCAAAACATCATGAAAAGCTATATACTATCGAATGGATATTCACAATTTTGTTTACACTTGAATATATACTGCGTCTTATATGCGTTGGAAAACCTGTTCAGTATGCTAAAAGTTTTTTCGGAATAATCGACCTGCTCGCAATTCTGCCAACATATATGAGTCTTTTCTTTCTCGGTACTCGATATTTGTCAGTAATCAGGATTTTACGGGTTTTGCGAGTTTTCAGAGTTCTGAAGCTGGGTCATCATGTAAAAGAAGCTGCAGTTCTCAAGAAAGCTCTTTATGCAAGCAGAAGAAAAATCATCGTGTTTATCTTCGCGGTGCTGACGTTAGTGGTAATAATTGGTTCGCTGATGTATGTTATTGAAAATGCCGAGAATGGCTTTACAAGCATACCTCAAAGTATATACTGGGCTATTGTAACTCTCACAACGGTCGGTTACGGTGATATATCGCCAGTTTCAGAACTGGGACAATTCCTCGCGGCTATAGTAATGATTTTAGGATATTCGATAATCGCTATTCCTACTGGAATCGTTACTGCAGAATTGACACTATCAGGAAAAGAAAAACAAAATACACAAGCGTGCCCAAATTGCAGTGCAGAAGGACATGATAACGATGCGATATACTGTAAGTTTTGTGGTACAAAATTATAATCAATAGATAATGCCTAAAAAATAAATGATTCCGGAGAGAACAATATTTCTACCAATACAATAATAATCACAGTTGCGATAGCGATTATTCTTTTAGCCGCATTTTTCCTGCATCGACGAATCAGGTATAAAAGGTTATTAAAAAAACCTTTTCCCCCGGAATGGATAAAAATAATTCAAAAAAACGTACTGATTTACAACCACCTTCCTGAGCCGCTAAAGAATCAACTTCATAGTCTTGTACTTATCTTCCTTCATCAAAAAGATTTCGAAGGCTGCGGCGGGCTAAAAATCACAGATGAAATAAAAGTAACTATTGCATCTCAGGCATGTATGCTGCTTCTTAATCGCGAAACTTCTGTTTTCAAAAAGCTTCGGACTATCCTCGTCTATCCGAAAACTTATGTAGCAAAATCAATTTCTTCCGACGGCTCAATTATTATCGAAGGAGATAGTGTACGATTAGGTGAATCATGGCAAAATGGGCCGGTTGTGTTGGCATGGGATTCGATAAAAGGTACAACATCAGAAATTAATAGAGCCCATAATGTAGTCTTTCATGAATTCGCACATCAACTCGACCAAGAAGACGGCTTAGCAGATGGAACGCCTATTCTTGAAAATAAGTCACAATATAATACATGGGCAAGAATTCTCAGCAGGGAATACGAAACTTTACAAAAACAAGTAAATACAGGATTCAGGTCTTTCATAGATACTTATGGAGCAACGAATCCCGCCGAGTTTTTCGCGGTTATTACAGAAGCTTTCTTCGAGAACCCAAAAACTTTGAAAACGAAGCACCCGGAACTTTATCAGGAACTATCAGACTACTACAATTTAAACCCTGTTGAATGGATATAAAGAAAAGGCCTGCATATTACAGTACAGGCCTTCTTTATAAATTGAATGGTTATTCTAACTTTTATTACATGATCGGATAAACATATATGGTTATTTCAGCAATCTGCTGTTCGCCGGGTGACAATTGAGTAAGATCAACATTTTCACCCTTATAAACCAAAGTTATAGTAACATCTCCCGGACCAACAACACCCGGATCAGGATCAAACCATGCAGTCCAGTTACCCCCTGCTGCCGATGAAGGGATAATATCGAGTGTCAAAATCGCAGAATAGTTCAGATGGATCAGATAAGTTTCCGGACTACTTTGAAGTGTAACCGGAACACTCGAAACTACATCAGGAACATTAATCCAACCTCCATCATGAAGGCTCGGTTCAACTGGATTTGTAGTGCTCCCACTTTCATAAGCTCCCATATCAACCACTGAATTCTGTATTCTCTTGCTACCAGCAAGGTCTATAGGAAGCTGTTCACTCACGTTAGTATCTTTGTCCAGGTCATGTATATCCATCGGAAGTAATAAATTTATACCCTTATCAAGACAAGGTGAATTGCTCTTGAGAGTATAATTACCGTTAATCCATTCGCCTTCAATACTTCTTTGGCCGGGATTATTGAATTGAGGATTTTTGTTGATATTACCTGTTCCTGTCCATCCACCCTGCACATCGCTATAGGTAATCGCAATGGTATCAGAATGATTAGTCAAAATCTCATCGCCGCCGTTATAGAGAATACTATTTGCAACAACAAGATTGCTATCTGCCGGAAACTTCCATACATAACTTGCTATAGCTTTGCCATCCGCGGGAGTTGTACCATTGGTATTATCTGCTATAGTGGAATCTAAAATAGTAAGATTTCCACCCAGATTATGTATAGCCGCACCACCGGTTGATTCTGCCATATCGGCACTATTGCCGGTCATAAGACAATTTGTCATATCGACTTCACTGGCGTAGTTATAAAGTCCGCCGCCATTTATTCTGGCGTTGTTGCCGGTTACTATGCAGTTCCACATGGAAAGCTGAGCGTTTTTGCATGAAATTCCACCACCAAAGCCTGCTACATTACCAGAAATAGTAGTGTTAACAAGTCTCACTTTGGAACTAACTATATTCAAACCTGCACCGCTATTCATCGGGTCACTACCATCTGCGTGACCTGCTTTTATCATGAAACCATCAAGTATAACTGTGCCGGACATACTACCTGAAACTCTGACAACCTGGTAACTATTGTCATCTTTATTTAATATACTCCATAAGTCATTATCACCAAGGTCACCGCTTAATATAGTCGGAGTTGTTTCAGTATCCTGCAAATTCGGATCCGGATAGCCATAACCAGCACAGCTTCCAATTAATGTTACTCCGGGGGCCGGTGAAAAAGATGCCATCTTGTCACCTAAGATTTCCGAGCCTCCTTCATCAGGTTTATATGTTCCCTGAGCTACATATATAGTATCACCTGCGGTTGCGACTTCAAGAGCATCCTGAAGATTAAGAAAAGCCCATTTCCAGCTTTTGCCATTTTGTAACGAAGTCGGCGCATCATAATCAACATAATAGATTTGCCCTGTTGCTTCTACAGTAAAAGGTACCTCAAAAGCAATATGAGATTCTATCGATTTGAATGTCCAGTTCCCCGGTGATAATGGTCCGAATTCTCCGGTTAAACCACTTACAGGTGCCCAAATAAGAGGACATGTATCAGGCGGAGGGCCTTCAAACCACAATTCAACGACTTTAGTTCCTTCATCAATAGAAATGGTCGGAGTACCGCCAAGATAAGCCATAGCATAACAACTGTTTACTATTGGACCTACCGGTCCAGTAAAGGAAATCATATCGTTCTGACCAGGTTCACACGGATCTATTGTCCATGCGGCCGGTGATTCAAGACCTTCTATCCACGAGATTGTGGATGCTTGTGCTACTGAAGACAAAATAAAGCAGGACAAAATAAATAGATGAATTTTTCGCATTTTCATTAGTATACCCTTTCAACTCCAAAACCGTTCCATTGTGATAGGTCCCTTGGACTCCGAGGGAGATAAACAAATATCATTTTCAGCAGCATTGTCTGAAAATAATATTATTAAAAATATTATACAAAATCAGAAGTAATTATGCCATCATGAATATGTTTTGTATAAATATTTATATGAGATGTAGTTCTGATAAACCTTTCTTTGACTCTTTTTGTATAGCTTTGATGGTCGCAGGTTTCGACATATTTGAGGTGAGAAATGCCGGCTAAATCGCGAGTTTGGGCTATTTTTGCCCCTTTAGCGGCCATTTTTCTAATAGCCAACTGAACCTGATCCTGATTTAAGCCACCCAAAGCATCTACGATTACCCGGACATGTTTGCCTCGTTGAAGTAATCCCAAAGCAGTTGACATAACCGCATTTTCAGCGTCAATACCAATTAAAACAAACTCATTTACCTCTAATTCACTTAACAATCTTTCGATAAGAGGCTCTTCAAATGGATCAATACAGCGTTTATGCAGGATTACCTGCCTGTGTCTGCGTAATACATCTGCTGGCAAAGCATTCCATCCATCGGCAGGGAAACTCACACGATTGTTCATTAATGTATAAGATATTTTCCGCTGCCCTTCTGTACCTTCGAGACAGTGCCCATTTGTACATTCGCCTTGATTATAAAAAACTTCAGCGGTCGAAATTATTGGTATATCCTTATACCGGGCCCATGCCATAAGCCTTCGTATATTGGCAAGAATTCTCTGGCGATTTACTATGCATAATTCACTGCCATCCAAAATAAAATCTTTTTGAGTGTCAACATCAATAAGGATATGACTTCTTTGTTTTTTATGTAGTTGCATAATCATTTTTTCAGCTCTACTTTCTTGAACTCCTTCTCAAACCCTTGTGAACTATTTTGCATTGCATAATACTTCCTTTTTTTTAATTCGATATTAAAGTCTTCTAATCTGTAGTGCCTTTTTCAGCCCAAAAGTAACGTTTTTTTTAACAACAAAGTAAAGATTCCGTAGATATTATTTATAGAATTACAAGAAAACATTAATAATACATTAAACATGGCAACATGAGCAATATAGGCAATTAAGATTCGATAATATGTAAAAAAATAAATATTTTTCTTTAAAGGATTATAATATAGGGTATAATTGAATATTGAATGAAATATGGGTTTTAAAATTGCTGGGAATGAAATAATATGCAATTTGAAAAACAATTGAAGGGAGAACAAATGGAAACGAAACGAATAACACAATCTTCGTTACAAACACTTATTTTCATCGTCGCGATTTTGCTTCTTTCGTCCAGGGCTTTTTGTTCAGATTCAAAAAGCACAGTTACACCGAAAAAAACGCAAACAGCAAAGCAGCCTGAGCAAAAGACTGTAACTGTAAAAACTACCAGACCTAAAGTAAGTCCATCCAGCTTCAGGCCGGACATGCCTTTGAGAGATGCCTTGGACATCCTGCGCAATTGTACCAGTCCACCGCTGAATATAGTCGTTAAATGGAAAGACCTCGATGAAAATGCGGATATTAATCCAGATACGCCAATAGGAATGAACGGCCTTAATCGGGTTGCACTTAAAACACATCTGAGCATACTGCTTATGTCGCTTTCTACTCAAACGGCTCAACTTGGATATGTCGTAGAAGGTAACGTAATAATAATCGGAACAAAGGAAGCTCTGCCTAAAAAATTAGTAACTCGAACATATGATATAGCCGACATTGTTGCTCCACCTTCCATGGGAGGTATGATGGGAGGTATGATGGGTGGAATGATGGGCGGAAATATGATGGGCTATGGAACATCTGGTACACTTGGCGGACTCAATTCTTATGGCTCAAGTTATAACCAGGGTTATACAAATCAGGGCAATAGACCTTATGGTTACCAAAATACTCCCAGTTCTTCTGGTTTCGGCATGATGTTGGGAATGTAACGTAATTTCATTCAACGGAAGATGTATAGCGGATTGATAACGGCCTGGATTATCCTCGATTGTGGTGGGAGTTGTAAACCGATAACTAAATAAGACACATACTTAACCATATTAAAAATTAAAGAATTTTTAAATAGTTGGCATATCTTTTGAAAAAAAGAGTTTGACATAAACTCTAAATTCGTTAGAATACTTGTTTTTCTATATTATGAAAGAGAGTTTTTCTATGAAATGCTTTATGGCAAAAAAGAATGAAGTTGAGCAGAGATGGTTGCTCGTTGACGCAGAAGGCGCGATATTGGGCCGGATGGCGGCTAAAATCGCTCCTATTTTAATGGGTAAAAATAAACCTACATATACTCCACATATCGATACAGGTGATTATGTAGTTGTTATAAATGCTGATAAGATAAGGCTTTCCGGCAATAAAGCTCAGACAAAAGAATATGATCACTATACCATGTATCCCGGCGGACATAAATATGTCAGTTTCGCTGATATGATGGAGAGAAAACCGGAAAAGGTTATCGAAATGGCAGTAAAACGTATGTTGCCCAAGAATTCTTTGGGTAGAAAAATGCTTAAGAAAATGAAGGTTTATCGTGGACCGGAACATGATAACCATGCTCAGCAACCCGAAAAAATAGAATTATTTTAGTAAAGAAAATATTTTATGGCAGATATCGAAATTCAAAATCCAGATGTTACAATAGAAGACAATACCGAACAAGTACCAGCTCCAGCTCCATCACCATCCAAAGGACCGAAAAGCGGTTTTTGGTGGGGAACCGGCAGAAGGAAAAGCTCCGTTGCACGCGTTCGTATTAAACCTGGAAGCGGAAAAACTATTGTCAATAAAAAGAATCTTGATGAATATTTCAAGAGGGATCAGGACAGAAAATCAGTTCTTGCTCCTTTAAAAGCAGTAAAATGTGAAAATTTATTTGATATATTTATCAATGTAAAAGGCGGCGGCACAACAGGTCAGTCCGGCGCAGCACTGCTGGGAGTCGCAAGAGCATTGAGAAATTACGATATCAGCTATGTACCAGCTCTCAGAGACAGCGGACATCTGACTCGTGATCCACGAATGGTCGAAAGAAAGAAACCAGGTAGAGCTGGTGCAAGAAAGAGATTCCAGTTCTCGAAGCGTTAATTTGCTTATTATATATTGGATTTTACAATAGCCGCTTAGAGAAATCTGAGCGGCTGTTTTTATTGGAGATATAAAATGATAAAAGTCGCAATAATCGGTGCAAGTGGATACACAGGTTCAGAGTCAATTAAGATTCTTCTCAACCATAGCAAAGCGAAACTCACATATTTAACCGCCCTGCCGGAAGAATGCGGTGCGGTCGAAGAAATATTCCCGCAATTCAAGGGACGATGCCCGTTGGAAATCGAACCTTTGGACATTAAAAAACTTGCTGAAAAAGCTGATGTAGCTCTTTGTTGCCTGCCGCATAAAGTATCAATGGGATTTGTTCCAATTCTTCTTGATGCAGGTCTTAAAGTAGTTGATTTCAGTGCAGACTATCGAATCAGAGACGTAGCCGCTTATGAAAAATATTATGTTAAACACACTGATACAAAAAACCTCAAGCACGCGGCTTTCGGACTGCCTGAACTTTTCCGCGATGAGATTAAAAATGCCAGACTCGTTGCAAATCCAGGTTGTTATCCTACAGGCGCATCATTGGCTATCGCCCCGCTGCTCAAAAAAGGGCTTGTCGAAACAGATATGATTATTGTCAGCTCGGTTACAGGCGCATCAGGAGCGGGAAAGAATCCTTCGGATAAATTCCATTTCCCAAATATGAATGAAAACCTGTTTGCTTATGGAATCGGAACACATCGTCATATGCCGGAAATTGAACAAATCATGAGCGAAGTATCCGGCCAGCATACAACCGTACTGTTCCAGCCTCACGTTGGGCCATTCGATAGAGGAATTATTTCAACTGTTTATTGCAAACCGAAAGAAAAACTCGATACCAAACAGTTAGACAAACTGTATTGCGATTTTTATGCAGATGAGCCGTTCGTACAGGTATGCAAAAACGCACCCGGCGTGAAAGATGTCGCGGGAACAAACTATTGCCATGTATTTCCTGCATATGCAAAAGATATGTATGTTTGTTTTTCTGCAATAGATAACCTCGTAAAAGGCGCCTCGGGACAGGCAATTCAGAATATGAATATAATATTCGGTCTCGATGAAACACTCGGTTTAAAATAAAAGGATAAATTAGTGGCTGGAACGATTCATATAGCAACATGTCAGTTCGCTGTCAGTAGTTCCATTCAGCAAAACTCTCGCAGCATTTGTCGCTATATTCGGAAGGCAAGTTCCTCTGGTGCGGATATTGTTCATTTTTCTGAGTGCGCACTTAGCGGCTATGTAGGTACGGATTTCCCCAACTTCGCCAATTATGACTGGGAACTTCTCAAAACAGAAACTCTCAAAATAATGTCACTTGCGGCGGAGCAGAAAATATGGGTGGTTCTTGGAAGTACCCATCAACTGACAAAGCCGAATAAGCCGCATAATAGCTTGTACCTTATCAATTCCAAAGGCGAAATCGTTGATCGTTATGATAAAAGATTTTGCACGCCCGGAGATTTAAAAAGAATGACTCCGGGGAATCATTTTGTTAATTTCGAAATCAACGGCGTAAAATGCTCGCTCCTTATATGTTTCGATTTACGTTTTCCGGAATTATACAGAGGGCTTTATAAAGAAGGTGTGAATTGTATTTTCCAATCGTTTTATAACGCAAAACAATCTGGTCCGAGCATTCATTCACATATAATGCACCAGACAATGCAAAGCAACGCGGCCTGCAATAATTTCTGGATTAGTATGTCAAATTCAAGCGGATATTATGCACCCTACCCATCCTGCTTTATTCAGCCGGATGGCAAAATCATTGGAAAACTAAAAAACAATAAGTCCGGCATGATGATTAATACCGTAGATTTGAAAAAACAATTCTACGACCCGATGAAAAATTTCAGAGAAATGGCAATTCACGGCCAACTCAATAACAGCAATTCAAAAACCAGCGATCCCAGGTCAAAAAACAGGACCACTCTTTAATTATTGCATCCCAAAGAGATTCAAGTTAAGATTATCTTGATATTGATACTATTTTTTTGAAAGGGGAAAAAATGGAAAATAAATTGAGATTTATTTTACTGGCCATGCTGTTTTCTTTGGTTGCTATGACATTCGGAAATGAGTCAGAACCTGTCGATCAGAAGCAGATTGAATGGTTTGGCAACTCAACACTCAAAGGTGTACGCGAAATTTATCCACAGGTCGCACTCGAAATTGTAGAAAAAGATACAACGAAATCGACTTTTACGCCGCAAATTGGGCCCTTAAAACAAAAAAATCTACAGCAGCAACTGGAAAAAATGCTCAAGGAATCTGGTATTAGAATTACCAATAAATTTGACGCAAAATCTACAGACGCCCCTCTGAGTTTGAACGTAACAATATTTGCGCGAGTCAGGAATGATACAGCTTTGCCTTCATATGGAATTTTCGTATATACAGAGGCGTTGCAGCCGGAAATTATTATTCGTGATGCCAAAATTCGCTCATTCAGCAGGACATGGCCTATGGTTCCGATGGGTGATGGAACCAGAGCGTTACTGTTTTGCACTGCCGAAACAATTGACGATGAAATAACCAGAGAAGTCATCCAGCAGGTAAGGAATTTTATAATCGACTACAGCAATGCTAATCCGAGTAGAAGGATAGTCGTACCTCAACCAGATTCAGGCCAACCGGAAGCAAGCCCAGAGACTCCGGAACAAAATGTGATGTAAAATCCTGATTAAAATCTAATGACAAATTAACATCGTCCTAATACAATACTAACATTTGTAAGGTAAAAATATACCATGCCAAAAGAAAATATTCTTATTGTAGATGATGAAGAGGATGTGCTTGAGCTTGTCAGGTATAATCTCGACAAGAATGGTTACAAACTCGATACCGCTACTTCGGGTGAAGACGCGCTGGCAAAAGCCAGAGCCAAGTTACCGGATTTAATTATTCTCGATTTAATGCTGCCCGGTATCGACGGACTTGAAGTATGCAAAAAGCTTAAGAGTGATGCAAAAACACATAACATCCCGATTATCATGCTCACTGCCAAGAGCGAAGAATCGGACATCATCACCGGTCTCGAGTTGGGAGCGGATGATTACGTCACAAAGCCATTCAGTCCCAAGGTACTTATAGCCAGAGTCAGGAGGCTTTTACATAGGAATATTATTCGCGATCAGGAACAGGCTCCGATTAAGATTCATGACTTAACAATAGATCCTCCACGAAGGCAGGTATTTATAAAAGACAAGCCAGTTGATTTAACCTTCACAGAATTCAATATTCTTTGTATATTAGCAAGAAGACCTGGTTTGGTATTCACACGTTACCAAATCGTAGATTCGCTACATGGTGATAACTACCTGGTTACAGACAGAGCTGTAGATGTTCAGATAGTATCATTAAGAAAAAAACTTGGTACTTGCAGTAAGTATATTGAAACTGTTCGCGGCGTCGGATACCGCTTCAAGGAATAAAAAAAAATGCTGAAACACCGTTTTCTATGGCAGCTATACGCGGCATTTCTGGTCATTGTTATTATTTCAGTAGACGGTGTTGGCTGGTACGCATCAAAGTCTTTTTATAACTTTTATCTCAACGAAATTAGTGAATCGCTCAAGTCCAGGGCATATCTAATTGAAGGTCAACTTAAATCTTACCTTAGAAATCAAAATTACAAGGAAACAGACAACTTCTGTAAGCAATTGGCGGAAAAAAGTTCAACTCGTATAACCGTAATATTACGAGACGGAGTAGTTATTGCAGATTCTGATGAAATTCCCAGCCAAATGGAAAATCACGCAAAAAGGCCTGAATTTCAGCAAGTCGTAGATGATAAAAAGGATATAGGAAAATCTATCCGCTACAGTTCTACTCTTGGAAAAAAAATGATGTATTTGGCGATTCCGATAAAGCAGGACGATGAAATCCTCGCTGTCGTCAGAACCGCCGTTCCGGTTACAGCAATTAATCAAACACTCAAAAGCATCTATAACAAACTTTTAATTATAGGTATCATTACCGCAATATGTATGGCATTACTAAGCCTGTACATATCTCGAAAAATAAGTCTTCCAATTGAGCAAATGACTGAAGTGGCAAAAAATGTAGCAGCAGGAAGACTTGATATGAGATTACCAATTCCCGATACGGCTGAATTCGCGGACCTGGCAAAAGCTTCCAATGAAATGTTACGTCAGCTTAACTCCAAAATCGATGTAATTAGCGCCGAAAGAAGCCAGATACAGGCGATTCTTTCGAGTATGATTGAAGGTGTTCTCGCAGTCGATTCACTCGGGCATATTGTAAGTATAAATAAAACAGCAGCAAACCTGCTCAAGATTAACTCATCCAATTGTCAGAATCGCAGCATTGAAGAAGTTATACGCAATCCTCAGTTGCAGCAATACATAAGGAATACAATCGATAATAAACAGCCAACCGAAACTGAAAGTTTAGTATTAAATGAAGAAGGTTGCTTCCTGCAATTGTACGGCTCAAGTCTTACTGACAACAAAGGCAATAAAAACGGTGCTGTTCTCGTTTTGCACGATATTACAAGAACTCGTCGGCTCGAAGAAATGCGACGCGACTTTGTAGCAAATGTATCGCACGAACTGAAAACCCCGATAACGTCAATTAAGGGCTTTGTCGAAACCCTTCAGGACGGAGCCATTGATAATCCGCTGGAAGCGAAAAGATTCCTTGAAATTATCGCCAGACATGCCGAAAGGTTGAATGCAATAGTCGATGACTTACTGAGCCTTTCAGTTCTCGAAGAAGACCTTGATAAAAGAAGGTTATCCTTTGAAAATGCTAATTTAAAACCATTACTTAACTCGACTGCAGAACTTGCGAAAATGAAAGCAGAGCAGAAGAATATAACTATCGAGGTAACTTGTGAAGAAAATATATACGCACAAATTAATCCTGCTCTTATAGAACAGGCGGTTCTTAATCTTATTGATAATGCAATTAAATACAGTCCGAACGATAGTAAAATTCTGGTAAATGCACAAGTAGACGGAAAAGAAGTTAAAATAAACGTATCTGATCAGGGTTCTGGAATCGGCACAGAACATCTGGAGCATATCTTCGAACGTTTCTATGTAGTCGACAAAAGCCGCAGCCGAAAACTCGGTGGTACAGGACTTGGCTTATCAATAGTAAAACACATAGCCCAGGTTCATGGCGGCTACATTACAGTCGAAAGCAAAATTAACCAGGGAAGCACATTCATAATTCATCTGCCTGCAGGAAATAGTATTCGATAGTCACTCATCGCTAATCTCTCGTTCTTTGAAATTGGATTCACCACCAGATAAGGTGGAATTACTAACTCGATGAGTTCCATGATCAGAATTTCATTGTCAATCCGGCGTATAGGCTGGTGCCAGCTCCATAAGGGTGAGAGTTAGGCCCAGTGTTGCCAAATGCAGGTACATAAACTTTGTCGTTTAAAACGTTTTCGGCACGTAATGTAAGGAATGTCCGTCCCTTCTTTTGTCCCATCCATTTCGATGTGTCAAGATTGACATTAAGCGAAAGCAGGTGTACCTCTTCCGGTTGTGGATTGACAATTGTGGATGATCCACTTGGGTAAGGAGCATCATAGAAGACATAAGACAACGCAGTGCTGCCTTGGCTCCAAGTGTACGATAGCCCAAGCTTGCCCATATTGCTGGGTGTGACCGGCAGAGTTGCGCCTAAACTGGATTTGTTATTCTGATACATGTATGAGCCGAGCAAACTTAAATGGCGCGTCATTAAATATTTGGTTTCGAACTCGATACCATCATACTTTTGTTGTCCTTTGTTCATATACGACAAAGGAAAGTTGCTTGTATCGATGACAATCATATCGTTGATGATGCTGTGGAAATATGTCGCTGCTGCGTAAATTTTCTTATGGCTGTAGAATAGTTGTGCATCGTAAGTAGTGATTTTTTCAGGATTCAGGTCTTTATTGCCAACGAGAACATACTGGTCGTAGATATCTGTTTCCATTGCCAAAGGCGCACGGAAGGCTTCGCCGCGAAGCAGCTTCACTCCCCATTTGTCGAAAGGCGTTAGTATGACACCATAGCGCGAAGTGAAATCGGATGATCCCTGGCCAGATTTGTTCCACTGTGTGCCAGCAATAAGCTTAACAGTACGGTCTATCTTGTAGTCAGCTTGTGCATAGGCGCTCTGCGGCGTATAGTTATAAGATGGAATCGTTTGAATTTCATCGGATTCGCTGTCATAATTTGAACGGTACTCCGAAAGATATCCCATAACAACATTAACATCACGTACCGGGCTGGTAAAGAGAGTTATTTCGCCAAGTAAATCAGAAGAGTTATTGACAACTCTCATTGTGGACGGCCCTCCAAGGCTATTCTTCTGATGGTTGTAAGTAGCGTTCAACTCGATGTATGTCCGTTCATTCAAATCGAAGCTGTATCCTGCATTTGCGAAGAGTCTCTTGTTGCGATAGTCTTTCTGTGGATTGGACCAGAACGGCATAACACCCATGGCAAAGGCATCCAGGTCGGACCCGAAAAGGTCGAACGTAAAGCGTTTGTAGTCCATGTGCAAGGTGCCGGCCAGGCTACGATGGTGTTTGTTGTCTTCATCGTACACACCAAAAGTGTCTGTTAGGCCGTAGGTATATCCCTGCTCCGTGATTGTCTGTAAGTCGGCAACGACTCCAAGATCGCCGGACCGTCCTCCGGCAGAGACAGTGGTGTCGAAGTGGTCGAAGCTTCCAGCCATGGTCGAGACTGTAAATTCGGTATGTTCGGGAATGGGCCTGGATTTCAGGTTGATCACACCAGTGAATGCATTGCTTCCGTAGAGAACGGAGCCCGGGCCTCGAACCAGTTCCACACTTCCCAACGCAGCCAATGGAAATGTTGTGTACATATTGACATTTTGACCTTGCCCGCTTTCGCGAATGGGTCGGCCGTTGAACAGAAGCAACGTGTGAACATCTGCATGCGTGGTCATATCACCACGAAATCCTGCGAGATTATCGGAGTAAATGAATGAACCTCGCGTATAGACGCTGGGCTGACGTTGGAGGAGTTGTTGCAGATTCCTGTCGCCATAGGTAATGAACTCATCACGTTCGACAACCGAAACAATCGAAGGGGCTTCTATGATAGGCTCAGCTTTCTTCGAGACCACAGTAATCTCGATCTGCAGGAGTTCCTCAATATCCATCTCAAATAAGTCTTCCATGTCAAGGTCAGAACTGGCCATGACATTTGATGGTAAACCCATCAGAAGGCTAAATATAACAATCCCTGTAAGAATTTGAACTGTAGCTAACTTCATCTGCACACCTCAGTTATTTCTAAGATTCTAATATCTTCAAGCTAATTGTCCATGGGTGATATCTGTCTGAATTAGTCATATAGAAATTCACTGTAGCCCCCCAGGGCAATGTAATTCGTACTATATATCGTCAATAAAAGATTAGTACTTTTATGATAATTTTATAAAACTGAACGACTAAGATAATTTTGATGATATTGCTTATGACACAAAAACAGTTATTTGTCATAAGTACCTTAACAAAAGACATTTATAAGCAAAGATACTGTATGATTAAAATCGAAA